>JAZLJE010000019.1:0-4490 GCA_045617705.1 Ruminococcus sp. | reverse complement strand
TTCAAGAGAGGACAGAAAGATGAAACGGACTGTTTCTATTATACTTATACTATGTATGGCGCTTTGCCTTTTGCCTGCGTGCAGTTTCAGCGGCGGCGTGACCGAATTTCAGATAGGCGAAGGCTTGCCTGTTTGGAAATTCAACGAGCCCAGACATGAAAAAGGCTTGCCCGCAAATGCCGAAGAACTCGGACTTGTAAAGATTTTTGCAGGCGACGAAAAAAAAGCCGATATCTATGTGTATGAATACGATAAAAACGATATGACACTTGAGGAAAAGGGAAAAGAGCAGGCAGGCGAATATAAGGTCACTTCATCAATAAGGGTGAGTAACGACCGCTATACTGCAACCTATATATATTATGATACCAAAAGCGAACAGAAGAACATAGTTCAAGCGTATATTTTTGAGGGACTCAAAAAGTTCGTGAAAATCTGCGTAAGGTACAAAACTGACCAAATTGCATTAGGCGAGAGCAACTTGACTTTCCGCGTTCCGAAAGGATATTCGGTAAGGAAAATTCATGACGATAATT
Organism: Ruminococcus sp.; assembly: GCA_045617705.1. GTDB lineage: Bacteria > Bacillota > Clostridia > Oscillospirales > Acutalibacteraceae > Ruminococcoides. Next base: position 3,954 of record JAZLJE010000019.1, on the reverse strand, counting down.
TTCCGTCGTGTTATCAGTACAGTTCAAATACTGACTATATGCCGAAGATTGTTGCAAGGGTATTCGGTAAAGATTATTTTACCGCTGATAAATACGACGAAACTCTGATGAAAAATATCACAAAAGAAGAGTACGAAAAGTATGCAAACGACGGTTGGACATTACACGAAGCAGCCGACATTTATGCAAAAATGCATATTCCTCTTGACAGGGAAGAAATAATGCACAGAAACGACCTTGATATAGCCTTTATCGGATATAAACACGACGGTGACCTCAGCGCACGAGCAATTATCGACAACGGAAAAGATTATGTAATGCTCTGCATTGACGATAAAGAAGACGAGTTCGTTCACATCCTAACCGCATTGATAGACTCGATAAATCATTAAAAAAAGCAAGTCGAAAGACTTGCTTTTTGTGTTGAAATAAAAAGAGCAACTGGTCAAAACTCATATTTAGTATTCCTCAAAATTTTCAGATGCTACTGGTTTTCTTGTTTTTTGCGGTGTTGAGAGAAGCGATTAGCATTCGCTTAATTTCTTCTGCAAGTGCGAGTAATTTTTCAAAGTCATAATCAATAAGTTGTGTTCTTTTCAGTAATGTAAGCCAATAAATGCTTTCACCCGTTTCTTTGAGCGAAATATGCAGTTTTGAAATAAAATCCGCTTTGCTGTTTCCGTAAACCGCTTCGTTAATATTAGCACCTATACTTGTGGCAGAACGCAATAATTGTTTAGCAATGGTAGTATCTTTTTTGCTTTTTGAGAACTGTTCATAAAACAATACGATTTCAGTAGAAAAGTCAAGCGATTTATCGAGTAAAGGGGTATTCATTCTATTCACCTCAATTTGTATTATATCATTAGTAGAAATTTAATTCAATGCTTTGCGAAGCAAAGCCACCTATTCTTTTCTTTCTTCTCTTTTATCTTTTCTCTGGAAACGACAATTTTTAGTGAAAAGAGAAGAACGAAGAGAGAAAAATGAAGAGTACAAAAAAAGCGACAACTTTCTATCGAAAATTGTCGTTTCTTTTTGGTCCGAGTGACTGGAGTCGAACCAGCGGCCTCTTGAACCCCATTCAAGCGCGCTACCAAACTGCGCCACACCCGGAAATATTTTTTTGCAACATTAGTATTCTATCACAAAAGAAAAGAATATGCAAGTGCTTTCGGCATAGTTTTTGATACCGAAAGCACTTTTTTATTTGTTATCAGTTACTCGGAAAGAATTTTTCGTGGATTGCAGTTACTGCGTTGTCTGCATCCTTTTTGTCAATCAATACGGAAACTTTGATTTCGCTTGTTGAAATCATGTGAATGTTTATCTGACTGTTGTAGAGAGCCTCAAACATTTTTGATGCTACGCCTGCGTGACTTTCCATACCTGCGCCGACAATACTGATTTTTGCAACATTGTCGTCATAGAGGACTTCGCCTGCACCGTTGCTTTCTGCGAAGGCTTTTGAAATTTCAACAGCCAAAGCACCTTTGTTTTTTGCTACGGTAAAAGCGATATCTTTTGTATTGTTTCTGCCGACAGACTGCAAAATGATATCAATATTTATATCCTTTGCGGAAAGTTTTGAGAAAAGTCTGAAAGCAAGACCGGGCTTGTCGGGTATATCCGAGATTGAAACTCTTGCAACATCGGTATCTTTTGCTACACCGCTGATTAACATTTTTTCCATATTGGCATTCTCCTTTACGATTGTTCCGGGTTTATTTGTCAGACTTGAAAGGACTTCAAGTTCAATGTTGTATTTCTTTGCCATTTCGACAGAACGGTTGTTAAGAACCTGTGCGCCGAGGGTAGCAAGTTCAAGCATCTCGTCATACGAGATTTCGTCAAGTTTGATTGCACTCTTGACTTTTCTTGGGTCTGCTGTGTAAACGCCCTCAACATCTGTGTAAATCTGGCACAAATCGGCGTTCATCGCGGCGGCAATCGCTACGGCGCTTGTGTCCGAACCGCCTCTGCCCAAAGTTGTGATATCGTCAAATCTGCTGATACCCTGAAAACCCGTGACAACAACGATTTTTTTGTTTTCAAGTTCTCTTTTAATTCTCTCTGCGGTGACATCCTTAATCCTCGCGGATGTGTGGGCTGATGATGTCTGAAAGCCTGCCTGCCAGCCAGTCAGCGATATTGCGGGACAGCCGAGTTTTTGTATTGCCATAGCAAGAAGTGAAGCGGAAATCTGTTCGCCTGATGACAAAAGCATATCCATTTCTCTTGCTGTGGGGTTTTCGTTAATCTCGTTAGCCTTTGCGATAAGGTCGTCTGTCGTGTCGCCCTGTGCTGATACGACGACGACAACATCATCGCCGTTTTTATATTTATTTGTTACTATGGATGCAACATTAAAAACATGCTTGGCATCCTTGACGGATGAACCGCCGAATTTTTGTACTATTAAACTCATTGTATATCTCCTATTATAAATCGCCGATTCTGATAGCGGATTTTACGCTAATTCCGAGGCTGTTGAGTTTTTCAATCTTCTCACAGATTGAGCCGAAAGTTTCTTCTTCGGTAACGAAAGCAACTTCCACTTCGGGTGCATCGGGATTAGTAAGAATATGAATATCCGAGAACAGTTCTCTTGCCTTATTATATGCAAAATCTCTGTCGTCTGTAATGGCGCGAATATACATAGCCGTAACGGATTTTTTGTAATCGAGAACGGATGAATTGTCCGAGTCCGCCCAGAAAAGATGTTTGCGATTTTTTAAGTGTTTTGCGCAGTCAACGATATCGGCAACAACAGCACTTGCTGTCGGCAGTTTTCCTGCACCTTTGCCGTAGAAAACAACATCGCCCGTGCAGTCACCGCGTACCATAATACCGTTGAACACATCGTCAATATTTGCAAGTTGGCTTGTATTCGGTACAAACATCGGAGCAACAAGAATATCGCACATATTGTTTTCAACAAGTTTGACCTTGCCGATAAGTTTGATAACCCCGCCCCAGATTTCAGCGTATTTTACATCTTCCAAAGTGATATCGGAAACACCTTTTGTGTAGACGGCATCGGGATAAATATGCTTTGAAAAAGCAAGGGAAGCGAGGATGCAGATTTTTCTGCAGGCATCGTAGCCTTCGACATCCGCTTCGGGATTTCTCTCTGCGTAGCCGAGTTTCTGTGCAAGGGACAGAGCATCTTCGAAAGTCATTCCCTCGGTTATCATTTTTGTGAGGATAAAGTTTGTTGTGCCGTTTAAAATGCCTGCAATTTCGTCAACATTGTTAGCAACAAGGCATTGGTTCATCGGGCGAATTATCGGAATACCGCCGCCGACAGATGCCTCAAAAAGGAAATTTGTGTTGTTTTCCTTTGCGATAGCGAGCAGTTCGGCACCGAAAGTCGCAACCAACTCTTTGTTAGATGTAACAACGCTTTTGCCACAAGACAAACAAGCCTTGACATATTCATAGGCAGGGTGGAGTCCGCCCATAACTTCGACAACAATACCGACATCAATGTCATTTATAATGTCGTCGAAAGATTTTGTAAATCTGTCACAAAGAGGGCTGTCTGGAAAATCTCTCAAATCGAGAATATATTTTATGTATAACTCTTCACCTAACGAAGCAAAGAGTTTGTTCTTATGAGTGGTAAGTATTTCGGCAACGCCGGAGCCGACAACTCCGTGTCCCATAATAGCAACTGATACCATAATTTAACCTTCTATCTGAAATGTATTATTCAAAGCCGTTTTGCGGAATTTGTGTACCCGTTTCGGGTTGTCCCGTTGCCTCTGTTGCAGGAGGCTCGCCGGAACTTTCTCCGCTTGGCGTTTCACTTCCCGATTCGGTTTTTGAACTTGTATCGGAACTTGTGTTGGAAGATTCATAATAACTTGAAACATCGCTGTAGTTACCGCCTGTACCTGCGAGGTGATATCCGCCACAGTAATCAGGCAGTTCGTTTGCGGGGTAATAGCC
>JAZLJE010000018.1:0-2729 GCA_045617705.1 Ruminococcus sp. | reverse complement strand
GATGACAGTAAATGAAGTCAGCAAATTAACAAAGGTGAGTGTGCGTACGCTTCACTACTATGACGAAATAGGTCTTTTACACCCGATTATGACGACAGATGCGGGATACAGGCTGTATGACGATACAAGTCTTGAACGCCTCCAACAGATTTTATTGTTTAAAGAACTTGAATTTTCCTTGAAAGATATCAGAAAAATTCTCGACAGTCCCGACTTTGACAGAAAAAAGGCGTTAGCACAGCAAATCGAACTTCTCACAATGAAAAAAGAGCATATTGAAAATATGATAACTTTTGCTCGACAAATTTATTTTGCAGAAGGTGAAAGTATGAATTTTGAAGTATTTGATACGAAAAAAATCGAGGAATACAAATCGCAGGCAAAAAAAGCGTGGGGTAACTGTGACGCCTATCGCGAATACGAAAAGAAAACCGCCGATTATTCTAAAGAAAAGCAGGCTTTTCTCGCAGGTGAAATGATGAACCTTTTCAAAAAATTTGGTGAAAACAAGTCAAAATCTCCTACAGATGAAGAAGTTCAAAAACTTGTAAAAGAGTTGCAGGATTTTATCACCAAAAATTACTATACCTGCACAAAAGAGATTTTAAAAAGTCTGGGGCAGATGTACATATCAAACAGCGAAATGACCGAAAATATTGACACCGCAGGGGGAAAAGGGACTGCACTTTTTGCATCAAAGGCAATCGAAGAATTTTGCAAATAATACAAATGTATAAGGGTTTCGTTCATTGACAAAAATTGCAAGTAAAATTATAATTAGTGATATAAAATACAAAGTTTGGGTGGAAATATGAACGCTATGCTTGACAATGCTTTATACACATATTTTATATCAAAAAGCGAACACAAAGACTTCAGCCAACATACCCCTTTCGGTGAATATGTAGTCAGTCATACAAAAAAGACAGATATATGTACAGCAGAAAATGACACAAAAAAAGTTATGATTATCGGTTTTTGTGTTGATGCTCACGCTGAAATTGAAAGAGAGAATATCTCGTTTCTTCAAATGCCGATAACCCGAAAGATATGTATAAACTCTGCGACAGACTTTCGGGCAAATACATCATTTTTGCACAGATAAAAGGCAAGTATTATCTTTGGGGCGATGCCTCGTGCTTTTTGCCTGTGAATTACACTTTTTCGGATGGTTTTTCTGCCTCATGTTTTGACAAATTAGTTGCGGATTTTTGCGGATATGAAGTGTCGCCTGTATCAAAAGAGATAAAATACAGCGGTGAACTGTTTAATCAAATGCCGTATAATACAACGATGTATGATGAAATCAAGGCGTTGGTTTCTAATCAGTATTTGGATATTGAAGCAAAAAAATATGTCAGAATAAAACTTGATGTTAAGCAAAATTCGTCACAAGAACACATCAATTCTGTGCTAAAAGATACTCTAATTCTTGCGCAGAATACAGCAAAAGAATTTAGCAAGTATTACGATTTTGCCTGCCCTTTGACAGCAGGCTATGACAGCAGAATGATGTTTGCTGTTTTAGAATCAATCGGGAAAGTAAAATATACTTATACAATGAATCACAAAAATTTTGATGAAAATACACCCGATATTGCCATTCCGAAAAAGATAACCGCGGACAAAGGTGTTACTCACATAATTCAAGACGATATTCCTGCCCCGCAGGAAATCAAAGAATTCATCGAAAGTGTTGCAGGAGAATGGACAACCCATCTCACGATAGACAACGCAAATACTACCAAAACTATTGTAAAAGATGATGTAATGTGCAGCGGTCAGATAATCGACCAAATCGGAAAACACAGTACGGCAAAAGCCATACCCGACTTTGCAGTTAGCGGATGGTATGCACAGATGAAATTCGTTAATAAGTCGCGTTATTACCGTACGGAAACCAAAAAGCAGATAAAAGAATGGAAAAAAGAAAAAGAAACCTATATCGGTGATTTGCTCGGATGGGAAAGCCGTATTTGCAGGTGGGCAACACTGAACGAAATGATATATTCACTCGTGGGACTGAATACACTAAACTTTCTTAACTGCCGAGAAATCTTTTTGAAATATATAAGTTTACCGATAAAATTCAGAGAGAACAAAGGAATACATAAATATTATCTCAAACAAATTGATGACTCACTGTTAAGTTATCGGTTTAACAAACCGGTGAATATCCCTTGGTATAAGAAAAACTGGATATATAGGTACCTTTATTTGGCTAAAAACTTTTATAAGAAAAAGTAATGTAATAATCATCGGTAAAAAATAACCCCGTACATATTTGTACGGGGTGTTGTTATATTTTGCCTTCTTTTTTAATGAGTTTTATGCACGCTTCAACAAAGTAAAAAATAAACCTTGAATAATTTAGTTTAGTTTCAAAATAATATGTGATTTCTTTTGTTTTTTTATTAAGAATATTCAATATGTCTTCACGTGTTGTTATATATGTAAATATGTTACAATCGCTTTCTTCTGCAAAGAGGAATGTTGTCCAATAATCTCCATCATGATCATCATTGCCTCTTATCGCTTTTATTACTTTTAAAAAGCAGGGTAATGAAAATTCACTACTTTTATAAGCGTTAAATTTTAGTTGTTCACTATCCGAAAGTGATTCAATACAAGTTATTCCTAAATATGTAAAACTGTTTAGTATATACGATTCCGCTTCAAAAGAAAAATTCGTTGCAAAATATTCATAGAATTTATTTTTATTATATTTA
>JAZLJE010000017.1:0-5620 GCA_045617705.1 Ruminococcus sp. | reverse complement strand
ATATCACCCAGAGGTACCATATCAACAGAAGACATAATGAAGTTTGCAGTTGTTTTTGTACCGCAGTCGACTTTTGATTTGATAGAGAAGTTTCCGCCCGTTTGCTCACAGGCAAGTTTAAAAAGCGGAATACCCAAACCGACTTTTCTTGTAGTCCTTGTGGTAAAGAATGGGTCTGTGACATTTTGCACCTGTTCTTCTGTCATTCCGCAGCCGTCGTCTTCAATTACTATCGAGAGCAAGTCTTTTTCTTTGCTTTCTGTTACGATAATTGAGATAAGCGAGGCGTTGGCACGAACAGAATTTTGTGCAACGTCCATTATATTGAGTGAAAGTTCACGCATCAGTCTTTGTATTTACTGAGAATGCCTTCGATTTGGTCAACTGTAAGTCTGCCGTAAACATCATCGTTGATGGTCATAACCGGAGCAAGACCGCAAGCACCGATACAACGGCAAGCCGTGAGTGAGAACTTTCCGTCGTCGGTACATTCTTCTGCACCGATACCGAGTAATTCGGTGAGTTTGTTCAGAACATCGCCGGAACCTTTTACATAGCAGGCTGTACCCAAACATACAGAGATGTTGTATTTGCCTTTCGGAGAGAGAGCAAACTGTGAGTAGAAGGTAGAAACACCGTAAACTTCCTCAAGCGGAACTCCTAAACCCTCTGCAATAATCGTCTGAACCTCAATCGGCAGATAACCGTAGATTTCCTGAGCCTTCTGCATTACGGGCATAACAGCACCGGGGTCGTCAAGGCTCTGTGCGATATATGCTTTGAGTTCTGCTTCTTGTTCAGGTGTTCCCTTAAAGGGAATACTGCTGATTTTCTTTTGCATCGTTTTTCCTCCTGAAAAATTTTTGTAACTTGTAGTATGAATTGCAGCAAAATAATCCACATACATATACACATAAATTTTAGCACAATTACTGCAAAATGTCTATAAATAAATTGGAGTTTTTTGTACTTTTTAATGCAATTTTGTTGGTTTTTTGACAAAAATTTAACAAACTTTATTTTATTATTCTGAAATAGAAAATAAGAAGTTTGCATTGAAAAAATTTTCCTGAAAAATATATTTCAAAATTCTAATTTAGAATTATTTTTTTATCGTGATTTTGTATAATGAACTGTAATTATTTTTGTGTATTATGTATGACAGAAATATTTTTATGCTAAAAATGTCCAAAGGAGGACTTATTATGATAATTGGTACAACAAAAGAATTGAAAAATCATGAATACCGTGTCGGTCTTGTTCCCGACAATGTAGCGGCGTTAGTTAAGAAAGGTCATAACGTTTTGGTTGAAACCATGGCGGGTGCCGGTGCCGGATTTAAGGATGAAGAATATGTAAACGCAGGTGCGACAATTTGTGCAACACCTGACGAAGTTTTCGGCAAAGCCGATATGATTGTTAAGGTTAAAGAACCCGAAGAATGTGAATACAAATTCTTAAGAGACGGTCAAATTCTTTACACATATCTGCATTTGGCAGCAAACAAAGGACTTGCAGATGCACTGCTTCAAAGCGGTTGCAAGGCTGTCGCTTTTGAAACAATTACAGATAAAAACGGTCACTTGCCCTGCTTGCGTCCTATGAGTGAAATCGCAGGTCGTCTTTCTATTCAGGAAGGTGCAAAATATCTTGAAAAGAGTTACGAAGGTCGAGGAATTTTGCTTGGTGGCGTTCCCGGTGTTGAAAAAGGGAAAATCGTTATCATCGGCGGCGGTATCGCAGGTACTTATGCTGCAAAGGCTGCTGTCGGTATCGGTGCACAGGTTACTTTGCTCGATATTGATTTGAGCCGTCTTGAATATCTTGATGATATTTTCGGTATGTCTGTAAATACTCTGTATTCAACAGAAGCAAATATTGTAAAGGCTCTCAAAACTGCTGATGTTGTTATCGGCTCGGTACTTATCCCCGGCGGTTCAACACCGAAACTTGTCAGACGCGAACATCTTAAATATATGAAGAAAGGCGCCGTTATAGTCGATATAGCCATTGACCAGGGCGGTTGCTGTGAGTCTTCTCATGTTACTACTCACGATGACCCCGTATTCGTTGAAGAAGGTATCGTTCATTACTGCGTAGGTAATATGCCCGGTGCAGTTCCGCGTACATCAACAATCGCTTTGTCAAATGCAACTTTCAAGTATGCAATGCTTATGGCTGACAACGGACTTGAAAAGGCAATGAAGATTGAACAAGGTCTTGTAAACGGACTCAACATCTACAAAGGAAAATGCACAAACAAAAATGTTGCATCAAGCCTTTCACTTGAATATGTACCGGCAATGGATGCAGTTAAATGGTCTGCATTCGGTTTCTAAATATTTAGCAAAAAATTACAGGGACACGATTTTGTGTCCCTGTTTTTATATGCGATTTTTCAGTTTTTCTATAATTGCTTTCGGCGTGATTTCGTCGAGTTCAAAGAAGTTTTCTGCTTCCTTAATATGTTCGAGATAATGAGCATCACAGTTTGTTATGATGTTCATATTTTTTAGTATCGGGTGCGCTGAAATCAGTTTTTCTTTTTGCGTGATGTCGGCAAGTTCCACAGTAGAAAAGTTGTAACTTTCGCTGATTTCTCCTAATACCGAAAGGATTGACATACTGCTTCTGTCGATATGCGCGGGGAAGGCGATACCGTTAAAACTTTCTGCAAGTTCTGCTACATTCATAACGCTGATATCCGTTGCCATAACAAGCAGGTGTTCGAGTTCGCCGATTTCATTGTCATCGCTGTCCATTATAACCTGACGACCGTAGATATCTGCGCGGTTATTAATCTTTATTTGATGTTCACTTACATAGTCGCAGAAAGATTTTGCATCCACAAGGGTAGGGAAAAGGCAGACGATATGTATTTCTTCGCTTGTTGTAAGTTCCATACCGGGAACAACACAAATACCCTCTTTTTGACCGACTTTTATTAAAGCCTCACAGTTTTCTACCGTGTTATGGTCTGTGAGAGCAATAGCCGAAAGTCCGAGTAGTTTCGCCATATTTACGATGTTGTTCGGTGTCATATCCATACTTCCGCAGGGCGAAAGACAAGAATGAATATGCAGGTCGTAGTAACATTTCATAGCATTATTTCAGTAATTCATAAAGTTTGGTTGCGACTTTATAACTGTTTTCTTCGGTTGACAAAACCGTAATTTCGTGGGCGAGTGCCTTTTCTTTTGCGTCTTCGTCGAGAGTTGCGTTTTCGGTCAAAACGATACACGAAACATCTGCCAAAGCAGCGACGGCGATAGAGTTAATGTTTCCCATAACCGTAAGCCACGCAGAGTTTTCAGGCGCTCTGCCCATAACCCAAGAAAGCAAATCTCCGATATAGCAATCGTCGATAGTTCTCGTGAGGTCGCCGGTGTCTGTCTGTATTTTCAAATCCAGTTTGTCTGCAAATTCGCTTACTGTCATTTTCAGTCCCCGTTTTGATGAGTTCTCATATATTCATCATAAATTTCTTTGATGTTTTCGTCTTCGACAGCAGGTTCTTTTTCTTCATCCAAAGCATAGTTAGTTGAATTTAAGGTTGAAAGGATTTTGCTGTCGGTTTTTTTAATAGTGCCGTTTTGTTTTCTGATAACGGCTTTCTTGAATTTTGTATATCTTGAAAGTTTTTTCGTGTTTTTTATATATCCCGAAAAGGGAATATTGTTGCTCTCGGCGGATGGGGAAATCAACGATGAGAAGATAACCGCAACCGCACCGAGGGTATATCGCAAAACGGTTTTAGACAAAGACAGCATTTGCGTTTTGTCATCAAGATATCTTTTTTCAAGTTCTGTAAATTCCCCGTTACTCATAATGTGTCTTTTAACTGGTCATAGACCTTTTGGATTTTTGCTTTGAGTTTGAAGATACAGTCTGTTTCTTTTGCGTGGTTTTGAACGATATCTTCTGCCATTGCTCTGCACGAGGGCGCACCGCAACTTCCACAGTCAAGACCGGGCAATCCTTTGAGTATTTCTTCCATTTTGGTCATCTTTTCGATAGCCTTGTTGATATCTGTGTCAAGGCTGAAAATACTGCTGTCGAACTTGAGCTCGCCGTCGAGCATCATATTCGGCATATCTTTTTCATCAAGATGATTTAAAGATATAGGCAGATACTTTCAAAGATACTGTATTCTTGCCTGTGCAACATCCGGATTTTCAACATTAAGTACGCCACCGACACAACCGCCCGAACAGGCGTTGAGTTCGATGAAATCGACATCGTGGATATGGTCGTCTTCGAGTTCTTCCAAAACCCTGATGACATTTTCAATTCCGTCGGCTGCGAGGTATTTTTCGCCGAGCATAGCGGCAGACTCACCGCCCGAAATAGACCAACCGACACCGATAAGTCCCGAATTTGAAAGCGGTTCAATTACCTTGAGATGTTCCATAGCCGATGTAAGTTCGGGGTAGATATGCGATATTGCAATAGCACCGTTGCAGGCGGATTTACTTCCGACAGAGGGAGAAATAATCTCTGTGTATTTCGCCGCACACGGGGTGATGAAAAATACTCCGATATCTTCGTCTTTTGCGCCGGTTTTATCCCTGACTTCTTTTCGTGCTAACCTTGCGGCAACTTCCATAGGAGCGAGCAACGGCATAACATTGTCGCAAAGTTCGGGAAAGCGGATTTTGATAAGGCGGACTACCGCAGGGCAGGCTGAACTGATAACAGGGAGGTTCAGTTTTCCCTGTGATATAAGTTTTCTTGTTGCGTCGCTGACGAGTTCTGCCGCGCGTGATACTTCAAAAACATAGTCAAAACCAATGCTGATAAGTCCCGACAGTACGATGTCGATATTATCAAGATTGTTAAACTGTCCGAAAAGTGTCGGAGCGGGCAAAGCAACCTTTATTTTATAATTTTTAATTTCTTCCATAGTGGAACTCAAAGCCTTTTTTGCGTGGTGGGGGCAAACGCGTATACATTCACCGCAGTCAATACAACGCTGTCTTAATATATGGGCTTTGCCTTCGTGAACTCTGATAGCCTCTGTCGGACACCTTTTTAAGCAGTTAGTACAACCGCAACAAAGGTTAGGCTGAAGCGTAACAGAGTGGAAATATGTACTCATAAGAATACCCCTTGTTTATGCTTAATGAACTTTTATGGTAAGATAAAGTTTTGTACCGATACCGAGTTTTGTATCTATTTTCATTTCATCGGAATATTTTTTAATATTGGGAAGTCCCATACCTGCACCGAAACCGAGACTCCTGACATTGTCGGGTGCGGTGGAATAGCCTTCCTGCATTGCTTTGTCGACATCCTCAATGCCTGGACCGTCATCGGCTAAAAGAATTTCAACCCTGTCGGGATAGACATCAACATCGCAGAAACCGCCGTTAGCGTGGATAACCATATTTATTTCCGCTTCATACATAGCGATAGCAACACGCCTGATTGCATCGGAGTCATAGCCGAGTGCTTTGAGGCGTTTTTTGGTAGAACCGCTTGCTTCGCCTGCACGGGTGAAATCATCACCGGGAACATCAAAATGAAGATGTATAGCACTCATACTTTACAACCTCCCGAAAGACCGTTTGAATAGAGCAGTCCGCAGGCGGTAAACATACGAAAACGGGTTTTCATGAGG
>JAZLJE010000016.1:0-12893 GCA_045617705.1 Ruminococcus sp. | reverse complement strand
ACGAGTAGTCAAGAATGGAAGACAGCAGTTCTTCCTTTTCTTTGAGCATATCAATTTTGTTGATAGCGAGGATACATGGGGTGTTGGATTTTTTTAATTTATCAATGAGCAGAAGTTCGGTTTTGCCAGGCTTTTCTTTTGCTTCGACTACAAGTACGCAAACATCTCCGCCCGACATACTCTCGTTTATGGAACGAATCATATAGTCGCCAAGTTGGGTGCGTGGTTTGTGCATACCGGGGGTATCGAAAAATACAAATTGATATTCGTTCTGAGTGAGAACACCCGTTATGCGAGTTCGTGTAGTCTGTGGCTTTGATGATACTATCGCGATTTTCTGCCCTAATATTCTGTTTAAGAGGGATGATTTTCCGACATTCGGTCTGCCGATAATGGTGACAAATGCGGATTTGTCTTTTTTGTTCATATTGTTTTGTAACTCTACTTTATGTCAAGTCCGAGTTGCTCCATTACTATTTCTTCTTTTTCTCTCATATGTACTTTGTCGAGTGGTTTTTCGTGGTCGTAGCCCAAAAGATGGAGTACGCTGTGGGCTGTCAGGTAAGACACTTCACGCTGTAAAGTGTGACCGTATAGATAGGCTTGCTCACTTGCTTTTTCCATAGAGATGACAACATCACCGAGGATTTTTGCTCCTGTCTGCGGGTCTGTGTCATATTCTCCGTCAACTCCCATCGGGAAAGAAAGAACATCTGTTTCGATAGGTTTGTTTCTGTATTGCGTGTTCAGTTTTTTGATTTCTTCGTTATCAACAAAAGTAACACTTATTTCGGCAAGACCTTTGAACTGTTCCATTCGAAGTACCGCTGTGCAGGTTCTGCGGACCAACATTCTCAATCCCGTAGGTATGGGAATTTTCTTCTGCGAATTAGTGATGATTACTCTTATTTTATCCTTTGTCATGCTTGCGTTTTGCCTCCTCGTTTCTTTCGTAAGCCTTGATAATATCTTGGACAAGTTTGTGCCTTACAACATCTTTTTCAGAGAAAGTAAGGCTTTCTATTCCGTTGATATTTTTGAGAATTTTTACTGCTTCTTTCAGCCCGCTTTTTGCACCCGACGGCAAGTCGATTTGAGTAATATCTCCCGTAATGACCATTTTTGAGTTTGTGCCCAGTCGTGTGAGAAACATTTTCATTTGCTCTGTCGTGGTGTTTTGAGCCTCGTCAAGAATGATAAAGGATTCGTCAAGGGTACGCCCTCTCATATAAGCAAGAGGGGCAACTTCAATATTACCTCTTTCTAAATATTTTTGGTAGGTTTCGGCACCGAGCATATCGAAAAGCGCGTCATACAAAGGACGCAGATAGGGGTCAACTTTGCTTTGCAAATCACCGGGAAGAAAGCCGAGTTTCTCGCCTGCTTCGACAGCGGGGCGGGTAAGGATAATGCGGTTTACTTCTTTCGCACGAAATGCCGTAACAGCCATCGCAACGGCAAGGTAAGTTTTTCCTGTGCCGGCAGGACCGACTGCAATGGTAATCGTGTTGTCAAGTATTGCTTTGCAGTAGCGTTTTTGCCCTAAAGTTTTCGGTTTTATCGGTTTGCCTTTTGATGTGATACAAACACAGTCGGAAGCAAGTTGCTCAATTTTTTCTTCGCTGCCTTCGTTGATAAGCGAAATGCAGTATCTGACATTCTGCTCGGAAAGTTGTTCTCCGCGGTTTAGAAAACTGAGCAGCGAGTCGATAACCTTGCTTGCTTTGAGAACATTTTCGGCATCTCCGGAGATTTTGAGTTCAGACTCACGCATAACTATGCGTACAGAAAACTCGAATTCGATGATTTTAATGTTTTCATCAAAACTGCCGAAAAGAGCAACTGCATGTTCCATGCGGTCAATGTTAATAATTTGTTCCATATTTTCTCCAAAATAGCAGAAGCTGTTTTGCAAAATTTCTCGATTGTAGTTTACCACATTTTTTTCACAAAATCAATATCTATAATGTGCATATTGTGTGAAAATATCAACTTTTTTCGCATTTTTCTGCTGTGAAAAATTCAACAATTTCACCACGGTGTTTTAGAAAAAATCCCCATACATTATTTTAAAAACAATAAAAACTTGCAAAAACCGAACAGATGTAATATAATGTTGTCATTGGAGGTGTTTATATGTTAGATAAAACTATGGTATTCTCATTAGGCGGTAACCGTGACGACGAGATAAAAAATGCTCTTACTACCGTATATGATGCCCTGCAAAAGAAAGGTTATAATCCTATCAACCAAATAGTAGGATATATTATGAGTGAGGACCCGACCTATATTACAACATATAACAATGCTCGAAACATAATCAGCAAGATTGACCGCCACGAACTTCTCGAAACTCTTGTGAAATCTTACCTCAACGATTAGAAAGGATTGAATACTTTGGCTGAAAAAGAATTTTCTACCTATAAAGGCAAGCCTTTGGTTCGCTGCGGTGATGAGATATATTACGGCAGTATGGACGAGCGCTTTGTCATCAGAATGCAGATAAAATCCAAAAAGCAAGAAAACTCAATGGAGATGGCTGACAAAGTTGCCATTCAACTTCTTTGTACCGACCCCGATTTATCTCCGCGAAAACAACTTGTTAAATCAAGCGAGAAAAACGGTCTTTTCCTTGCTCTCGATATCGCCGATGTTTGGCTTGAGCGTGCATTGAAATCGTAATCGGTTTATCCCGTTCTGAAAACTAAAAACTAATTACTAAATACTAAAAGTCGGACAGCGGTTTGCTGTCCGACTTTTTCTTATCCTTTAAGTTCTATTCCGTTTTGTTTGAGTTCGCCGATAATCTTGTCGGTAACATCATTTACTTCTTCACGCTTTAGGGTGCGTTCATTGTGCGAGAAAGTAAGGCGTACCGCGATAGATTTTGAGTTTTCATCTTCGTAGATATCGACAACTTCAACCTTTTTGATAAGGTCACATTTTGCATTTTGTATTGCTTTGCCGATAGGCTCGAACTTGTCACAGACAAATGAAAGGTCAATTTCCATAGACGGGAATTTTGACGGCTCGCAGTAAGAAATGCTCTTATTCTCAATCTGTGTGAATTTGTCCATATCGACTTCGGCGAAAACGATACTTGCTCTCTTGTCAATCTTCTTCGAGATAACAGGATGAACTATGCCGATTTTTCCGATGTCGTTTGAATCAACCACAATTCGGTTGAGATTTACGGGATGTTCAAAGTTGTATTCTGCGTTGCCTTTTTCGAACTGTACCGCGCTGTGCTTTAATTCATCCGCTACGGTTTCGATAATTCGTGTTAATTCAAAGTAGAGGTCTTTTACAGACTTTGTTTTTGAGTAGAGAGTAATTGTAAGCAATTTGTTTTCGATACAAAGATTGTTTTCGTCAATACCGCTTACGGCTCTGCCGATTTCAAAAATACCAAAATCGGGAGCAAAACCGACATTCTGTTTTACCTGACAAAGTTGTGTGGGGATGATTGTTTTTCTGATAGACTCAATATTCGGGTTGCTTGCATTTTTGAGTTTTATCTCGGAAATATTGTCAATCGAAAGTGCCTTTAACTCGTCGTAGTAGTTCCATACATAGGAGTGCACTTCGTGCAGAGAATATCTCTTTACGAGCATATCTTTGATGTTATCTTCGTCCTTTTTGACCTTTTCGGGACGAGTGGGATAAAGCGGGGCTGTTGCTGTGTTTATCTCGAAGTTATCGTAGCCGTAGATACGGGTGATTTCTTCGATAATGTCCGCTTTGATGGTAACATCTTTTGTTGCACGCCATGAGGGAACGGTAACAGTAAAGTCATCTTTTTTGTTCTTTGCGTTGAAACCTAACTTGTTGAGAGTGTCGACTATTGTTTCGTTGTCAATGTTGATACCCGTGTATCTGTCAACATACTGCTTGTCAAAAGATAAAGTGATTTCGGGATAACGGAAAGCGTATTCATCGGTGAGTGATGAAACGACCTTAACATTTTCATCATAGTCTTTGAGAAGTTTTACAAAGCGGGCAATAGCCGTAGTTGTAAGTTCGGGGTCAAGCGACTTTTCGTAGCGGATAGAAGAATCCGTGCGATGACTGAGTCTTACTGTGGATTTTCTGATAGAAGCCGCATCGAATGTAGCAGACTCCAAAGTAAGCGTGTGTGTGTCTTCAACAATTTCGGAGTCAAGTCCGCCCATAATTCCGGCAATGGCAACGGGTGTGTCGCCGTTGCAAATCATCAGGGTGTTTTCGTCGATATTACGCTCTACATTGTCGAGCGTTGTGAAAGTAAACGGTTTGTCAAATCTTTTTACTCTGATTTTTTCAACCTTTCTTGAATCGAAAGCGTGCATCGGCTGACCGATTTCAAGCATAAGGTAGTTTGTAAGGTCGGCAAGGAAGTTTATCGCTCTCATACCGCAGTAGTAAAGGCGTATTCTCATATTAACGGGAGAAACATTTCTTGAAATGTTTTCGAATTGCAGACAACTGTAACGCTGACAAAGTTCGTCTTCGATTTTCATATCTACTTTTGGAAGTTTGTTGTATTTTGAAAGGTTGTCTGTTTCGATTTCTTTGAGTTTTCTGCCCGAAATAGCGGCAAATTCTCTTGCTATACCGTAGTGACTCCAAAGGTCGGGGCGGTTAGTAAGCGACTTGTTGTCAACTTCAAAAATGATGTCGTCAATATCGTAGATTTCTTTGATATCCGTGCCGTTTTTAACATCATCGGTGATGTCGATAATGCCACTGTGGTCGTCGCTTATACCGATTTCACTTTCGGAACAGCACATACCGTAGGAAGTAAAGCCCGCGAGGTCACGGGGAGCGATGGTGATATCGCCGATTTTCGCACCGATTTTTGCAAAGGCGGTTTTCATACCGACTCTGACATTCGGCGCACCGCAGACAACATTTGTAAGTTCTTTGTCGCCTGCATCAACTTTCAGAAGATGAAGTTTTTTGCTGTCGGGGTGATTTTCGATTTCTTTAATTTCGGCAACGACTATACCGCTGATGTCCGAGCCTTTGAAGAAAATATCGTTTTCGACTTCGGCTGTAGACAGCGAAAACTGCGAGATAAGTTTAAGTTCGTCAAGTCCCGAAAGGTCAACAAAATCTTTAATCCAATTCATTGATAAAAACATAATATACCCTCCTTACTTGTCGTCAGTAAACTGACAAAGGGCAGAAAGATTGCCCGAGTTGAGATCTCTGATATCTTTTACACCGTATTTCATCATAGCAAGACGGGTAAGTCCCAATCCGAAAGCAAAGCCCGTGTATTCTTCGGGGTCGATACCGCCCTCTTTGAGAACTTCGGGGTGTATCATACCGCAGGGACAAAGTTCAAGCCAGCCCGAGTGCTTGCAGGAGGGACAACCCTCACCCCCACAGATAAGGCAACTTATGTCGAGTTCAAATCCCGGCTCGACAAAGGGGAAAAATCCCGGGCGCAGTCTGACTTTTATGTCCTTTTGAAATACTTCGGAAAGCATAGTTTTCATAAAATAGATAAGGTTTGAAATTGAAATATTTTTGTCAACCATAACGCCTTCCATCTGGAAGAATGTGTTTTCGTGGCAGGCATCTGTTGCTTCATTTCTAAAGCATCTTCCGGGGAAGATAGCACGAATGGGCATACCTTTTTCAAGTTGGTCTTTGTATTTTTTGAGGATGGCGTTTTGTGCTGCCGATGTCTGACTTTTGAGGAGTTGTCCGTTTTCAAGATAGTAAGTATCCTGCATATCTCTTGCGGGGTGATTTTTCGGAATGTTTACCGCTTCAAAACATTCGTAATCGGTAACAACTTCCGCATAATCTTCAACATTAAAGCCCATTGTTGTGAAAATTCTTTCGCATTCACGCTGAACAAGGGTGATGGGATGGTAACTTCCCCTGTCGAGTTTCGAGGGGACTGACACATCAAATTCGGGCATCGAGTTTATCTCGCGTTCAATTTGACGCTTTTTGAGTTCCTCGCCCTTTTGAGAGATGACTTCGGTAGCCTGCTGTTTTAGTTCGTTTACCAATGCGCCGAAACTTTTTCTCTCATCGGGAGAAAGGTCTTTCATACCTTTGAGCAAATCGGTAATGCTTCCTTTTTTGCCGAGGTATTTGACTCTTAAACCTTCCAACGCTTCGCTATTTTCGGCATTATTGAGTTCAGACTCAAGTTTTGATTTCAGTTCTTGCAGTTTTTCTTTCATAAAAACCTCCGTAAAATAAAAAAATCCCATCCGCAAGGGACGGGAAAAATTCCGTGGTACCACCCTAATTTCGGTAAAACCGACACTCAGGCGACATATAACGGTGTCAGCCGTCAAAGCCTACTTATTGCTGTTCAGCCCTGCCACTCGAAAGTGAACTTCGCTCAAAGGTTTTGTCCTCCGCTTTCAGCCGGTGACGGAAAATCTCTTTGCAAAACGAAAATGAGTTACTCTCTTTGTCATCGTGTTATCGAATTGATTTTACCATTTGGTAAAGATTTTTGCAAGAGTTTTATTGAAAAAATTTATATATTATGATATTGTATCAGTAGAAATGATTATCGGAGTGAGAAAAAATGGATGTTTTAGTTGAACAGGTTGTAAAAAAACAGAAAAATGCAAAATACTATCTTAACATTGTGCTTATCCTTTTCGCTATGCTTGCGATACCCTCGATTTTTGTACTGATAGCCGAGGTTTTTCAACTTGCGTATTTTATCTATATCGCGTTGTTTGTTTTCCTTTTTTGTATCTACGGCGCGTGGTACTTTATATCATCACTTAATATCGAGTACGAATATGCGATTTTGGGCTCAACTTTCAGAGTTGATAAGATTATCGCAAAGCGTAAACGCAAAAAAGTTTTGAAAATCGATGTAAAAGAGTTCGAAAGTGTTTTCAAATATACCGACGAAGAAATGAGTAAGTACAAGTTTACAAAAGTCTATTCGGTAGGGGCAAAGGACTTTTCAACTGATAACTATGTTGCCCGTTTTTACAGCGAAGCAAAGGGAAAATGCGCGTTGGTTTTTACCCCGAAAGAAAAACTGCTCAATGCTATGCGCCCGTATCTTGACCGCGAAACGGTGAAAAATATTTTTTCGGTGTAATTATGAAAGAGATAACAAATGATTTTGTAAGAAAAAATCTGCCTAAAAGAGCTATTAATGCCAACAAAGGCACTATGGGTACTTTGCTTAGTATTACAGGCAGTTACTCTATGGCGGGAGCATCTATACTTTCGGTAAAATCGGCATTAAAAACCGGTGTCGGACTTATCAGACAGGTAGTACCGCAGAGCATCTATCCGATTGTAGCGGGGGCTGTGTATGAGCCTGTATTTGTCACGGTAGAAGACTCTATCGACAAAACTGTATCAAAAAACGCGGTTGACTATCTTTTGTCGCTTTCGAAGACTTCTTCTGCTGTGCTTATCGGTTGCGGGCTGAAAAATACAGAGGATACACAAATACTTGTTGAAAGATTTATCTGCGAAAGCGAAGTTCCGCTTATCATAGATGCCGACGGCATAAATGCTTTGTCACAGCATATAGATATATTAGACAATGTAAAGTGCGAGATAGTTTTAACTCCGCATCCGAAAGAGTTCTCTCGAATTTCTGGCGTATCCGTTGAAGATATCGAAAAAGACAGGGAAAAGGCTGTAACGGACTTTACAAGCAGATACAAAAATATCACCCTTGTTTTAAAAGGCAACGGCACTCTTGTGAAAAAATACGGCTGTGAAACTTATATCAACACAACCGGCAACGAGGGAATGGCAAAAGGCGGCAGCGGAGATGTGCTTTCGGGTATCATCTCATCACTGACGGCACAAGGCGTTGAACCGTATATTTCGGCGTTGTGCGGGGTATTTATCCACGGACTTGCGGGAGATATTGCAAAGGAAAAATTTACGGAAATTTCTATGCTTCCGAGTGATACCGTAAACTGTATCAGCGAAGCATTCAAAAAAATAAAAGAAAAGTAAATCGGGAACTGCAAAAGTAATTTCGGGAGGCTTTATATGAAACGAGTCAAACTGCTTTTTGCAGTTCTTTTTGTTTTGCTGATTTTTTCTTCTTGTTCCGTGAATGCGAAGAAAGAACTTGAAAAAGATTTTTCGGCGGATTTAGTTGTCGTCACAGGGGATACCCAGTACAAAGCAAAGGTAACGCAATCATCCGCAAAAAGAACGGATATAATTCTTGCCGGGAATAATTCTTTCCCGATTGAATATATTTTCGAAAATTCAAAACTGACGATAAAATATAACGATTTGTCCTGTACTGCCGACACAAACTACCTGCCGAAAACGACTTTTCAAGAGGTTTTGTACTCTGTTCTTTCCAATCTTGACAAAGCAAAGTATAAAAAAAGCGGGGAACACGACGAATTTTGCCTTTTTACCGAAAGAGGAAAAGCAAAGATTACGGCGAAAAACGGGCTTATTACAGGGATTTTTCCGGAATATTCCAACATAAAATTCGAGTTTTTCGATGCCAAAACGGTATAGGTTACAAAATTTGGCAAAAAAATTCAAAAGAGTTACAAAAGAGTCAACCGTTTTTTACCATATAGATATATAAAAAACAACCGTTTAATTTACTGCCTGTCACACTTTGAGCAATAATACCAAAAATTTACCATATTGTAAGTATTATGTAATACATATTTAGCCCTTGCAATTTTAGTTACAACGATGTATAATATCGTTGTATAAGTTTGAATTGGAGGGAAATATCTATGCTTAAAAAACTTTTGGCATTAGCAGTAGTGTTCGTGCTTATTTTCAGCACAGTATCATTCGCTGTTTCTGCCACAATCAGCAATCAGAAACCAAATGATGACATCGCTCCTGTTTCTGCCGGTACAACCGAAGCAGAAAAGAAAGATGCCACAAAAACAGCCAAGTGGCTCGATGATGCAAAGACAAAGGCTGAAATTGATATTACATCAACCTTTGATAAGAAAATTACCGACGGTAAAATTCTTTTCTTGGGAAGTCTTTGTGGTGCACACGGACTGACAAAGACAACCGTTGTAAATTCTATCAACCTTTGTTCGGAATACGCAACAGTTGACTACCATCTGTTCACTTGCGCAGACGGCGGTGCAGACAAGCGAGATCCTATTGTCGGAACAGTAAAAAAGGGTGCAAAAGACTTTCCGGCAAGCACAATTCCGAACACTTTGGATCAATCACGACATGTATGTAGTTACGACTTTGCTTCTGTTATTAACAAATGGGAAAAAGAGTATGACCTCGTTGTTATGGAATTTGACGCATTGAGAATGGGTTATGATAACCATGCAATGAGTACAACAGAACTCAACAACATTGTAAAAGCAGCAAACAAACTCAAAACTCTGTACAAAGACGGTAAAGTTGTTTGGATTATCGCGAACAAAGACAGTAAATATCTTGAGAAATCTAGTTACACTTCAACTTATTTCTACAATGACTATTATCTCAATCACAGTGTTTCAACAAATTACAACAGGAACACATTTAATGCTTTGGCTTTTATGGCTCCGGAAGATTATCTTAAGGCAGACGGTACCAAAAAAGATTATCCGACAAACTATAATGATACACTCCTCAACTCTTTTACTACATTAAAAGAACGCGCAACGGCTAAAAATCCGATTTGGGTTGATTATGACAACTCCGATAAGGTTGAAGCCTTCTTGGGCGAGAGAATGACAGGCCACGGATATGAAGAGGCTATTATCACCGATACCGTTGCAGACGGATTTAAGATTGAATCTGTAAAAGGCGAGTATTATGATACAAAGACCGCAACATATAAAGAAATGGCACAAGGCAAGTTTGAAAAGAAGATAGAAGGACAGAAAGTAACCGGTACATTTGATGTAACCGATTTGGAAGTTGCCAACATCAGACTTACCATCACAGTTTCCGTTATGACAGGCGAGGATGACCCGTTTATTGAAAAGACTGTTGTAGATACAAACGACGGCGACGCAGTAGTCGAATATTATCATAACGAAGAAAAGGTAAAAGAAGAAAAACTTCCCACACCTACTTTGGAGAAGAAAAAATTCACCGTTGACACAACAGTAGTAAACGGTACTATCACAGATGATACCACCGTTTATGAAGGTGAAGATGTCACAATCACTTACTCTCCGGATGAATTCTACGAACTTGACAAAATTACCGTTGACGGTACTGCTCTTACAGAACAACAGATGGCTTTGTATAAGAATTCTTACAAATTCTCCAATCTCGACAAAGACCATACAATCAAAGTTGAGTATAAACTTGTAAAGCATTCCGTTACATTTGAGTCAAACGGCGGTACTCCTGTCGAGGGACAAACAGTAACTCACGGCGATAAGGCTAAAGAGCCCGAAGACCCCGAAAAGACAGGCTATACTTTCACAAAATGGTATAAAGACGAAGAACTCACAGAAGAATGGGATTTCGATACCGATACAGTAGTGAAAGATACCGTTCTTTATGCAGATTATCTTGAAGATACACACACACTTTCTTATGACGCAAACGGCGGCGAAAACGCACCATTGCCACAGGAAATGAAGATTTCCGCTGCTGCTTATGTATCCGATGTTGAGCCTACCCGTGACGGCTACACCTTCTATGGTTGGGCAGATTCAAAAGCAAAAGCAGATGCAGGCACAGTTGACTACGAGCCCGAAGACCTCTACCTCGGTGCTGATGTCGAAAAGGCTGACGCAACACTTTACGCTGTTTGGTTAGAAAATGATGTTACAATTTCCTATGTTGCTACAACAGGCGGTTCTGTAACAAATGATGAAGATACCGTAAAAGTATTTTCAGGCGAGCCCAATGGTTCAACAGCAGAGCCTGACGAGGGCTACCACTTTGTTCATTGGATTGACGCTGAGGGAACACAGGTCAGCACAGACGAAACATTCGTTCCCACACAGCCTGAAGAAGGTTTTTCCGCTACAACATACACCGCTGTATTTGCAATCAATCAGTACGATGTAACTTTCGATATGCAGGGACACGGCACACAGGAAGACCCGCAGACAGTAAACCACGGCGCTTATGCACAAAGACCTACTGACCCCGAAGAAGAAGGCTACGGCTTTATCGGTTGGTCAATAGATCCCGATACTTACGAAGAATTCGATTTCGAAAAAACACCTATCACAGAAGATACAGAACTGTATGCATTCTGGCTTGAGAAAACCGCTACCTTGACTTATGATGCAAACGGCGGCGAAGATGCTCCCGAGCCCCAGACTTTGAAATATACAGAACAGGCCGATATCACTTTGGATGAGCCTACTCGTGACGGTTACACATTCGAAGGCTGGTCAAGTACATCAACAGGCGAAGTTGAGTACGCACCCGGCGACCTCTACAAAGAAGCCGATGTTGAGCCCGAAAACGATACTCTCTATGCAGTATGGTCACAGAATTTGGTAGAAATCAACTACACAACAGACGGCAACGGTACTGTTGATAATGATTTCGAAGAACTTGCTATCTTTGACGGCGAGGCAGAAGGTTCAACAGCAACTCCGAACGAGGGCTACCATTTCGTAAACTGGACAGATTCAAAGGGCACCGTAGTCGGTACAAATCCTACTTTCGTACCCGAGAAGGTTGATGGCAAGAATGTTGCCGAAACATACACAGCAAACTTTGCTATCAACACATACGAAGTTGACTTTGATATGCAGGGACACGGCGAGCAGGTTCCTTCGCAGTATCCTAACCACGGCGACAAGGTAGAAGAACCCGAAACTCCCACAGCAGACGGTTACACATTCAAGAATTGGTACAAAGACGACCAGTTCGCTGCAACTTGGGACTTCGAAAATGATGTTGTTACAGAAGACACAACTCTCTACGGTTTGTGGGATGAAGACGAAGTACCGCTCCACTATGACGCAAACGGCGGTACAAATGCTCCTGCTGACCAGACAATGAAATATACAGAGAAAGCCTTTGTATCTTCAAGCGAGCCTACAAGACCGGGCTACACATTCTACGGTTGGGCTACTACAAAAGAAAAAGCAGACGCCGGTATTGTTGAATACAATAAGGGCTCACTCTTTGCTGACGAAAATACAGTTAAAGTAGAAAGCACTCTCTATGCTTGCTGGTCTGAAAACGAAACCGTTATCCGCTATAAAGCAGAAGAAGGCGGTTCTGTTGACCCGACAGAAAATACTGTTAAGGTTGACACAGGCACACCCGCAGGCTCAACTGCAACAACCGATTACGGTTATGACTTCCTCGGTTGGGAAGACGAACAGGGTAATATCGTATCCAAAGACAAACATTTCGTTCCGTCAAAAGATAAGACAACAGGACTTTATGAGCCTGCAACTTACACAGCAACTTTTGATAAGCACGATTTCACCGTAAAATTCGATACAATGGGCAAGGCTGAAAATCCCAAAGACCAGAAAGTTGAATATCTCGACAAAGCAACAAAACCCGAAAATCCGAAGGCAGAAGGATATATCATCTATGATTGGTATAAAGATAAAGACTTGACCGAGCCTTGGGATTTCGAAAACGATGTTGTTACAGAAGATATCACACTCTATGCTTACTGGACAAAGATTATCGTTGACCCCGACGACCCGACAAAACCGTCAAGCGGTATTTCTGTAATTCCTCCGGAAGACAGATATTACACAGGCGAAGAAATCAAACCCGAAGATGTTATCATTATGCTTGATGACAAGATTCTCGAGCCGGGCAAAGATTACGACATCATCGGCTACGAAGAGAATATCGAAATCGGCGAGGCTTATGTTCTCGTTCAGGGTAAACTTCGTGCATTCGAAGGCGTCTTGAAAGTTCCGTTCAAGATTTTGCCTGTTCCCGCAACACCGCAAGAGGCAACTCCGAACGACGCACCTATCCAGACAGGCTCAACACAGAGCGCTTTG
>JAZLJE010000015.1:0-9386 GCA_045617705.1 Ruminococcus sp. | reverse complement strand
GTCCCTGCCCTTTTCCCAAGGTTATCTGTAAGGCATCGTAGTAGCCTGCGGGCATAGTAAAATTGTCATAATACCTTGTGTTAAAATAAATATTTTTCACTTCGGCTTTTGCTTTGTAGGGAATGTTATTTCGCTTTAATTCTTCGTTTGCAGTTTGTTCGATGAGTGCTAAATTTTCATTTGTGATACGCTTTGCGTCCTCTTTTGTTCTTGCATTGTCGTAAAGATAAGATACTTTCTCAAGCACCTTGTCGCGGACTTGAAGTTTAATATTCTGGTCAAAGTCGGTATCGGAATTTGCGAGGATATGAAGTCGCAAAACATCTTTTTCGAGTTGTGAACAGGTGCTTTGAAAAGGAAGCATAGAAAAAAGCACAGAAAGAGCAAAAACGCAAACCAAAATTTTCATAAATAATTTCATAAAAAAACCTGCCTTTACGAAAAGTATCGGCAGGATAAATTTTTTTATTCAATTTTGCATCCGACATCTGTAGGTTTGCAGACATAGACATCATTATAATTCTCTTTTAGAATTTTCATACAGGCATTTGCCTTTTTCTCGCTGTCAAAAATTCCGTATACAGCCGAGCCCGAGCCTGTCATAGAGCAACCCAAGGCTTTATTTTTGAGCATTTGCTTTTTGAGATTTACTATTTCGTCGAGTTGCAAAACTTCTTCGAACTCGTTATAAAGGCAGGAGCAAAGCCCGCGTAAAT
The DNA here is from genome assembly GCA_045617705.1 of Ruminococcus sp. GTDB lineage: Bacteria > Bacillota > Clostridia > Oscillospirales > Acutalibacteraceae > Ruminococcoides. The sequence goes on along the minus strand of JAZLJE010000015.1, from coordinate 8,670 downwards.
CTCGTTTATACAGCATTCTGATAACTTCGTCGGTATAGATAAAAGTTTTTTTCAGCCTGCTGTCGCATTTGTCGTAAGCTTCTTTTGTGGAAATGCTGATTTCAGGTTTGCAGATAACTATGTAGCACTTCGGCATAGAAACGATTTTTTTCAAATCCGTGCCCGTGTTGGTCGCGTGAGCGGTTCCGCCCATAATACAAAACGGAACATCCGCACCGAAGGTACTTGCGATTTCGCACATCTGCTTTTGTGATAACCGAGTTGAACACAGTTTATTCAGTGCCAAAATAACCGCTGCGCCGTCTGTTGAACCGCCCGCAAGCCCTGCACCGAAAGGAATATTCTTTTCGATGTCAATACTCACGCTGTGGGGTTCTGTTTCGGTATATTTGAAAAACGCCTCATACGCTTTATATGCAATGTTAGTTTTATCAAGCGGGACACCGCTTTTTGTGCAGGAAATCTTGACTTCATTTCCGACACCGAAATCTTCAACCGCTACTATGTCTATAAGAGAAACGCTCTGCATTACCATAGAAACATCGTGGTAGCCGTCAGGGCGTTTGCCGATAATATCGAGTGAAAGATTTATTTTTGCCGGGGACAAAACCGATACTTTCATAAAGTTCTCCTTATTTATGACATCTGTAAAGCGGGTGTTCTCGCTGTTTTTATCAAATCAAGGCAAACGGCTGTCGCTATACAGAAAAGTTCTCTCTCTTTTGAAAAAATCTCAATTTTGTATGAGTCAAAATCTCTGTGATATTCTCTGCAAACACCGCAGACAAGAGAGTTATCAAGGTCGACTATATCATAATTTTTCTGCATAATATCACCGCGAATACGCCAACTGATATTGCGAAAAGACGCAGAAAGCCCCTTGCTGTTTTTAGTTACAAAAATGTTTATCAAATTGCCGTTTGACCTTATTGTAAACGAGTTAAGAAGTCCGAGGTCAAAATCTCTTATCTTTGCGACAATCTCACTATCCTGAAGAATATTTATCTTTTCTCCTGAAGTCGAATGCTTGCCGACTATATCGTAACGCTTATTCCCTTTGTCATCAAAGACAGAGTATCTCGAAAAAACATCGCTTACATTTCGTCTTAAATAAACAATCACAAATATCACCACGATTATTATTGACCGAAATATTTGAAACTTTCAAAAACAAACAAAAGAGGGAAAATATTCAAAACTATATCAGCGTTTTTCGAATTCTACGCTTGAATATGGAAATCCCCTGCGAATGGTCAGGCTCATATTTACACAAGAAACAACTGACATAGCCCATAATAAGCCAGAAAAACAGCACGGTAAACGAAACATCGTAGAGTAAGGCTTTCTCAAAGAACGCATAAACAAGATATGCACAAAGAAAAGAATACATACACGGTAAAATGCTTTCTTTGAGATTTTCATCTTTGAAAACATAGATACTGATATGCTTTGCAAATCTTAAGCCGAATATTGAGAACAACACAAAGCCGATAATGCCCGAACAGACAAGTATCATCGCATAGCCGTTATGAAAATCGGTAACATACTGCGCAAGTTCCTTTCCGTAAATATCGGAAAATGCAATGCCGTTGTCGAATTTCTTTTCGCCGTAGTTATAGATATTTCCCTTGCCTATTCCGAAAAGCGGAAAATCGGAGAACAAAGACGCCGCCTGTCGCAAAAGGCGAAGTCTTCCGGAGTCTAAATTCTTATTTTCGTGTGTAAAAGTGATACGCGAAGTCGCCGCGAACATCTGCTGTTCGTTGTCGTCGTCATTGACTGTTTCGGTGATTACATCGGCTCTTTCCATAATTTCCGACATACCCGACTGACAGACAAAACGCACGCAGAAAACCATACCGACAATAAACGCACCCGCCAATGTGCAGGCAATTATTTTGGTAACAATCTGCTTTTTCGAAAAAGTTCGTTCGGCGCCGAACATCTTGTATAGGACAAAAAAGATACAGTAACATACCATCAGTACCAACGCGGCGTTTGAGTCGCACAAGAAGAGCGATACTGCATTTATCGCAAGGCAAAAGGCTAACCAAATACGGCTGACTCTGTCCTTACCCGAAAGGGTAACAAAATCTTTTTTGCATAGCATGTGACAACAAAAAACAGCAACAACCGCAGTAAATCCTAATATATTCGGATTAGTATACAAACCTGTGAAACGGTTTTCGTATACAATAAATTTTACCCACCAAAGTTCAAAACTGATACCTGCCATCAAAAATGCCAGACCGACAACACCGATAACTGTTGTAGCATATACAATAAAGCGACAAATTGAATATAATTCACGCCTGAAATTCAAATGCTTTTCGGTATGGACAGAATAGAAAATGAAAAAGCATGTTGCGATATGAAGTTCAATAACCATATTGTAGAAGAAGTTATCGTTGATATGTATGAATGCAGTAACAATCGTAAAGAGCAAGTACGCAAGCAACCATGCACCGTATCTTGTTTTTTGGAAAGTATGCTTTTTTACTTCGTTATATATGAGCAGGAAAATCGCCCAGATAAAAAGAAATACAAGACCGATATAAGAAATGATTTGAATAAAAGAAACATTGCATAAAAACAGACAAATAATATAGCATCTTCTAAAGATAGAATTGTCTGTCAGAACTGCTTTTATCCTTTCCACAATCTCACTCCCTTTACGGTCTTGATACATTTACAGCATTATATTATCTGGGAACCTAAAACAGAACATCTTTCACGGTTTTGAGCATTAAACGAGCATCTTCTTTCAAACCGAAATTCGAAAGATATTCTAAATTATACTCCATTTTTTTCGGCAAAATTTCTTCGATATATACCCTGTCAACATCATCGATATTTGTAATTTCGCCGACTATTTTTTCCTCATCTTTGAACTTGATTGATGCAAGCGAAGTTATGCCCGCAGGCATCAAAAGAGTTGCCATCATTTCATCTCTATACTTTGCAACATATTTCGCAACTTCCGGGCGCGTACCGACAAAACTCATTTTCCCCGAAATCACATGAAAAACTTGCGGTAATTCATCAAGGCGATATTTTCTGATAAACCGTCCGACAGAAGTAACTCTGTCATCGTTTTCGGTTGTAATCAAACTGCCTTTGTCGGAATCGACACGCATACTGCGAAATTTTAAAATCATAAATTTTTTGTTGTTGGTAGTTACTCTTTCCTGCCTGTAGAATACAGGTCCTTTTGAACTTGCTTTTACACAAATGGCTATGACAAGCATAGGTATAAGCAGGAGTATGAGCATTATTATCGACAAAACCAAATCGAAAACTCTTTTAACAAAAATACTCTTTCGCTTTTTATCAAGAATATCGTAGTATTTTTTTACAGAGTCGCTTTGAAATTCCAAGGGAAGTTTTTCAAAAGGTAAAAGCATTATAGCCCTCCGATAAGGGAATTCTACACATACATATAAAAACCCATATTATCTCATAATAGTAATATTATACTACAAATAGATAATTTTTTCAACTTTTATTTCTCCTTATACTAATTGTTTTCGGTACATCTCTTATCAAACTCAAAAACAAAAACAGTACCGAAATTCAAACACTTCGGTACTATTTTACTAAATTCAAATATACTTTATAAACTTATCTGTAAATAACCTTTATCTGAAATCCATAAAACCTTTATGCGTAAAATCATCAACAATGCCCAGATTATTGCATGGATATGCCACTATTACTATGTCAGGTTTGTTTTCTTTGATATACGACCTAAGACTTCCGTTGAAAAAGCGTAAATCTAAAGCATGGAGATTTTTGATATCCAAAGCCATAAACGGTATAACGCAATTCGCAAACGAGTCGTGAACAAGCAAAACATTATAGTCATTATCAATTAGTTTGTTTTCGATTTCCGTTAACGCGTTGTCGCCGTGGTTGTATCCGCCATAAGGATTTGCATGCATATAGTCCCTTTTCTCGATTTTTTCCATATCATACATTACGGACAATTCGTCTGTTTCATCTATTCCCAAAGTTGGAATAGCATAATGAAACATTGATTTTGATTTCGGATATATCAAAGTAAAATCATCAGGTTTTGCTCGTGCCAAAGTTGCCTTTTTACCTTGAGAACCCAAAAACCAGTCTTTATAAACATCAAACTCAAAATTATCGGGAGACAAAAGGTCCGGATTGGTATCAAAATCTAAATCTCTCATCTTTGTGAGAATTTTTTCTGCTGCCCATAGTCCTGTTTCGCCCTTCCAATGGTGATCGGTTTCAAAGAATAAATCGTGATGGACTAAACCCTCTTTGTGTATCTCTTCTCGTAAATCTAATGTATTTACTCCGCTTTCATTCAAAGCAGATAAAAAAGAGTCCGCATTTTGATTTGAAAAATCAGTTACTCCGCTGATATCGAGGTCATCATATTTACTGATTTTTGACGGAATTTGAACATAGAGAAACTTAACATCTTTATCGTTACAATACTTTGAAAGTTCTATCGTTGAAGTGATTGACTCGGAAACATCTCTTGACTGAAGTTGTTCGTAAAAATAGTTGTCATCGGTTTTCACGATATTGTTATACTCTGCAAAGGGTGTAAAATTCCAACAAATAAGTGATTTGTAAATATTCGAGCCGTAAACTAATTGCGAATACCCGAAAAGGTTCTTTGTAAAAAATTTATTTATCTTGGTATCCGAGTATGTAAGAGCATTCTTGATTTTCTTTGCATATTTTATAATCGCATTTTCGCCGGTTTTATGTTGTTCTTTGTTTTCTGATTTTTCATTTTCGAATGGATACAACTTTGCCCAGTCGGTATCATCTGTATTTTCGTCATCTGTATCACTTTGTTCTTTGTTATCAAAAAACACAATGTCGGTAATAAGGTTATCTTGCGGGAAAAAATACATAACTAAAAACCTTATTCCGATTGAACACATCATAAACATTAAAAGTGAAATGCTTACAATTGCAAAAACTTTATCAGAATTTTTTCTGTTATTTCGCATGGCAAACCTCGTTAAAAATTAAAGTATATAAAAGGATTGTAGGTAGAGCCTACTGTCTGAATAATTGAGCAAACAAATACTAAGAATACCCAAATGTTTTCTATCCATCCGAGATTGTGTTTGTTGAGCCAATCAAAAGCCTTTTTAATAAGCGGGGTAGCACCTATTATAGCAATTATCAATACGACAAAAGTACCTTTAATATAGGTGATAAAACCGGAATCAATAAATCCGTTTGCACCTATGCCAAACATGTGCCCGAGATATGTAATGCCGGATGAAATATCCGATGCTCTAAATATTACCCATGCTATTATTACAACCAGAAGAGTATAAATATATGACATAAAACCAATCTTTTTAGTAAACCCTGTTAACTTCTCTATCAAGAGGATAACGAAGTAAAAAATGCCCCATAATATAAAGGTCCAGTTTGCTCCATGCCATATACCGGTAAGCAACCATACTACAAACATATTGAATATCCAGCGTGATTTTTTCACCCTGTTTCCTCCAAGAGGAATATAAACATAATCACGGAACCACGAAGTTAATGTGATATGCCATCTTCTCCAGAAGTCGGTTATGCTTTTTGCGGTATAAGGATAATCAAAGTTTTCGGGAAAACGGAAGCCGAACATTCTGCCTAAACCTATTGCCATATCCGAATATCCCGAAAAATCAAAATATATCTGCAATGCATAGGCTATTGCTCCAAGCCAAGCCATTGATACAGACGGCTGTGGCAAATAATCAAAAACATTATCTGCTATTTGGGCAACAAAATTTGCAATTAAAACTTTCTTACCGAGACCGTAAATAAATCTTTTTAATCCAAGTGAGAAATCATAAATATTTTCTCTGCGTGAGTATATGTCATTCTCTACATCGGTATAACGCACAATCGGTCCGGCGATAAGTTGCGGAAATAAAGTAATATACAAAGCAACATACGCAAGATTTTTTTGAGCCTTTGCTTTGCCGTAATAAACATCAAAAACATACGACATCATTTGGAAAGTAAAGAAAGAAATACCAATAGGCAGAGCAATCGAAATAATAATCGAGTCATTTTTCACAAGCGCCGCGATATTCTCCGAAATAAAAGATGCATATTTGAAAACACCGAGCAACAAAACATCAAAAGTTATTGCAATGCACAGCCAAACTTTTCTGTGCTTTGCTTTATCCATAATCAAAACCAAAAGCCAGTTCATAACTACAGATGCAAGCATAATAAATACAAAAGTTATCTCACCATACGCGTAAAACGCTATGCTGAAAAATAAGATAACATAATTTCTCCATGGCCTTTGAATAGACTTCTTGACCGGAAAATAATAAAACAAAAGAAGCGCAGGGAAAAACATAAATAAAAATATTGTCGATGAAAAAACCATAAGCCCCTCGAAAACCACATAATTTCGCTGATAACTTGTCAGCCATATCTGTGTAAAAAAATTGAGAATTTTCGTATTGAGTATACCACAACAACATATCAAAATCAATAATCATATTTTCAAATATATCCGAAGATTAATACTCAAAAATTGTATGATTACTTTAAAATTCGCCTTGACTAATAGACATTAGCATTGTAAAATTATTATAAAACAAATACGGAGGTAAATACTATGAATGACGAATATAAACCCGATTTGATTACTTTGACAGACGATGAAAACAACGAGCATAATTTTGAAATTCTCGACATCATTGATAATGATAACGGAACTTTCTATGCGCTTTTACCCGTTTTTGACGATGCAGACGATATGCTCGAAGATTCCGGCGAATACTATATTATGGAAGTTATCGAAGAAGACGGTGAGCAAATGCTCGCTGAACTCGAAGATGAGAAACTTCTTGATGAACTGTCAAAAATTTTCGAACAGCATTTTGAAGAAATGTTTGAAGACGAAGAGGAAGCAGAGGAGTAATATCGTACCATAATATAAACTCAACGAGTTTATATCGAATGTGCCGAAGGCACATATATCGTGACCGCAAGGTCATATCGAATTTTGTAACTGCAAAATATATCGATTATTATTGTCGATATCCGCAGGCAGTCGATATGTTTCCACTCGATATACACTTTGTGTATGATATGTTGCGGTGCTACGAGATTTTGGGATAAGATCAAATGATATCACGCCTCGCTCATCTCCGCTATTCCCAAAATAACTTGCAACTCTCTCGGAAAGACTGCGTAAACTTCGTTGACTTTGTCTCTCCGGTGTCGTGCCGCGTTATTTTGGGGCTGCGATGCTCGGCGTACAAATGTCCTGCTTAATTCGCGTATCGGCAACAAATAACCCTACAACCTTTAAATCGGGAGTTTTACTCCGTGTGCCGTGTGCAGACCTCCTCGCAAGAGACGAAGGGAGCCTGACGCACTCGGGTGGACACCCACCTGTCATTATGTAGGCAGGTTATCTTAATGCCGTTGCGGTTAAGCGGGATTTTTATGCGCCGAGTCGCGTAGCCTTGAAATAACGACAGGCGATCCATGAATTTTGGAACAGACCGAAGGTCTGTGCAGGAATTCACGAGAGCAGGAGTTATTTCAAGAATAGCGAAGCGAAACAAGGCGTGATATCACAAGGGCTTTGCCCACAAGAAATTGGTAATTGATAATTGATAATTGAAAATTGATAATTAAGGGAAAATCGCTTTGCGATTTACGATTTATACTTTCTAAAAACTAAACACTAAATACTAAAAACTATAAAAAAGTGTGTGGCGGAAAAACGCCACAGACTTTTTTACTGCATTGAATTATACTTTTGTTTTACTGAATCGATTTTGTTCTGCTCGACTGACTGGGTGGGATAAAATCCTTTTGCTGTCATTTTTGAAAAAATCTTGTTTTGCATTGAAAGTGAATCGGTGAACGCCGAACTGAAAGCAAGGTGAACATTCTGTGTTCCCGATTCGATAGCCCCGTGCATATAAAGGTCACAACAACCTTTTTCAAGCAATAATAATTTCTGCACCAAATTTTTGTCCTCCATAATATTCTCCTCAAAGCAAATTGTAAAACTGGCGGAAAATCTGTCCGTGCTGGGTACTCATTTGTTCCACATAGTTTTTCAGTTCTGTGTCCTGCAAGTTTTGTGCTGTTTCTTTGCACTTTTCTTGAAAATACTGTTCGTGACTTAACGCATCTTCAATATAGAGCAATTCTTTGTCTGTCATAACTAACCTCCAAAAATTTTTGTATCAATAGTATCTGCCGTTTTTGGAAGAATATACAAAACCTCCCACGAAAAATCGTGGGAGGCAAAATTTTGTATTCAGTTATCAGTTTTTCAATACATACCGCCCATATCGGGAGCAGCGGGCATCGCAGGAGCATCTTCCTTAATATCTGCTACCAAAGATTCGGTAGTAAGTACCATAGATGCAACTGAAGCAGCATTCTGCAAAGCGGAACGAGTAACCTTTGTCGGGTCAACGATACCTTTTTCAATCATATCGGTATATTCTTCGTTGAGAGCATCAAAGCCGTAGCCTGCTTTGTCGGACTTCTTGATATTTTCAACAATAACAGAGCCTTCAAGTCCTGCGTTCTTTGCAATTTGTTTTACCGGTTCTTCCAAAACTTTCAAAACAATCTGCATACCTGTTTTTGTGTCGCCTGTTGCTGTTTCAATAAGTTTTTCAACAG
>JAZLJE010000014.1:0-19818 GCA_045617705.1 Ruminococcus sp. | reverse complement strand
TGTTGCTCTTTGACATAATTTTCTACTCCTTTTCTTAAGATTTTCGTAAAAAATATTTTTTATACAAGCAACGATTTATCCGTTGCAAATTTAGTGTTTGAAAATCTTTCGGATATATAGCAAGAAAAATCTGCAAATTTTGATATAAAAAAAGAAGACACACCGACCGACACGAATGTCAGTAGAAATGGCATGCCTTTTGCCGATATTATATCCAATTTGTATTCGAGTGTCAAGAAATAAAAATGCCGACATTATCACGAACACAGTATGACCAAATAAAATGGTCACCACCGTTACAATCTCGCCTCAAATGTCGACGGTTTGATTTTATTTGATTTGTTTCTTTTTGTCAAGCACCTGTTTATATTCTTTCCCTTACAGATGATGTAAAAGTCCTTTTTATTTTTTATTCCGACATAAACAAAATAATATTTTTGTAAGTTTTTCACAAAGAAAAATGCTTTTTTTCGTGAAATGAGTGGATTTTTCTTTGTGAATGCTTTTTCTTATTGCTTTTATTTGTGACTTTGTTATATAATATTATGGTAATTACGAAAGTAATTGTTTATAATAACCGAGTATGTGCATTTTCGGTTATGAAAGGAGTTTTTTATTTGAAACAGTACGATTCAAAACACATTCTGAATATCGCTTTGTCAGGTCATTCCGGTGCAGGTAAAACCTCACTCGCAGAGGCTATGCTCTATCTTTCAAAGGCTTCTGACCGTCTGGGCAAAATCGCCGACGGTAACACCCAACTTGACTTTGACCCCGAGGAAATAAAGAGAAAGGTTTCCGTACTCACAGCCGTAGCACCCGTTGAGTGGAAAAATACGAAGATTAACATCATCGACACTCCCGGACTTTTCGACTTTGAGGGTGGAGTTTACGAAGGCTTCCGTGCAGCAGAAACCGCTGTTATCGTAGTATCTGCAAAAGACGGTATCAATGTCGGTACCGAAAAAGCAGTAAAAGCCGCAAATAAACTCGGACTTACTAAAGTATTTTTCGTAAACGGCGTATGCGACGAAAACGCCCGTTTCTACAAAGTTCTTGAAGATTTGAAAGCCACATTCGGTACTTCCGTATGTCCCGTTATCGTTCCCGTTATCGAAAACGGCGAGGCTAATACATACATCAACCTCTTTGAGTACAAAGCATACAAATATGATGCAAAAGGCAACGCAACTCCCACAGCAATCTTACCCGAAATGGGCGACAGACTTGAGGGACTTCGCGAGTCTATCAAAGAAGCAGTTGCAGAAACAAGCGAAGAACTTATGGAAAAATTCTTCGGTGGCGAAGAGTTCACTCCCGAAGAAATCGTTACAGGCGTCAGCCAGGGCGTAAAAGACGGTTCTCTCTGTCCTGTATTCTGCGGTGATGCCGCTTCTACATTCGCTATCGACCAGTTTATGAACAGCCTTGTATGGCTTGCTCCGTCTGCTGCCGATAAGGGTGGCGAAACTGCTGTTGATGTCAACGGCGACCCTGTTGAAATCACAGTAAACGATGCCGGTGCTACTGCCGCTATTATCTTCAAAACCGTTGCCGACCCGTTTGTCGGTAAACTTTCATATTTCAAAGTTGTTTCAGGTAAAGTTTCTACCGATACTCCGCTTGTTAATATGCGTACAGGCAACCAAGAGCGTATCACAAAAGTTCTCACCGTTAAAGGTAAGAAACAGGAAGACGCTGCCTTTGTCGGCGCAGGCGACATTGGTGCTATCCCGAAACTTTCTAACGCTAACACCGGCGATACTCTCTGCTCACCGACTCGCAAAGTTGTATTAGAGGGCGTTACATATCCCGCTCCGTCTTTCTCTCGCGCTATGTATCCGAAGAAGAAAGGCGAAGAAGACAAGGTTGCACAGGGACTTACAAGAATTGCAGAAGAAGACCCGACTATCAAATTCATCTCCGACCCCGAAACAAAAGAAATGGTTGTATCGGGCTTGGGCGAACAGCAACTCGATGTTATCTGCTCTAAATTAAAGAGCAAATTCAATGTTGAAGTTGACCTCAAAGAACCCAAGGTCGCTTACAGAGAAACTATCCGTTCTCGCTCCGATGTTCAGGGAAGACATAAGAAACAGTCTGGCGGTTCAGGTCAGTTTGGTGATGTTTGGATTAAGTTTGAGCCTTGCGACAGCGAAGGTCTTGAATTTGATATCGCCGTTGTCGGCGGTTCTGTTCCGAAACAGTTCTTCCCCGCAGTTGAAAAAGGTCTTCGTGAGTCTATCAAACACGGTCCTCTCGCAGGTTATCCCGTTGTTGGTGTGAAGGCTACACTTTATGACGGTTCTTCTCACCCTGTTGACTCCAACGAAATGGCGTTCAAGATGGCTGCACAGATTGCTTTCAAGAACGGTATCCCGCAGGCTAAACCCGTACTTTTGGAGCCTATCGGTTCACTCAAAGCATACGTTCCGTCCGCTAACATGGGCGACATCATGGGTGAAGTAAACAAGCGTCGCGGCAGAGTTTTAGGTATGTCTGCAGGCGAAGACGGACAGCAGGTTGTTGAAGCCGAAGTTCCGATTTCCGAAATGGCTGATTTCTCAGTTTATATGCGTCAGGTAACCCAGGGCAGAGGAAGTTATTCATTCGAGTTTGAACGCTACGAAGATGCTCCCGGTCAGGTATCCCAGAAAGTTATCGCTGCTGCACAGGCAGAAAAGGATGACTAATTAGAATTTGAGAAACAGCGTAGCACAACGAGGCTTGACATCTCAAAATAGCCGATGTGCGAAGCCCTCAAATTACGATATTCAATCCACATAAAAATCCCCGTGTACTTTTTATAGTACACGGGGATTACTTTTGTAAAAATTATTCAATAATAAGTGACTCGCCTGTCATTTCTTCGGGCTTTTGGAGTCCTAAGATATCGAGCATTGTCGGTGCAATGTCAGCAAGGCGTCCGCCTGCTCTGAGTTTCTTGCATTTGTCGTAACCGACAATACAGAAAGGCACGGGGTTAGTGGTATGAGCCGTAAACGGTGAGCCGTCAAAGTCATACATTCTGTCGGCGTTGCCGTGGTCGGCTGTGATGATAGATACACCGCCCATTTCCTTTGTTGCGTCTGTGACTTTCTTAACGCCCCAGTCAACTGCTTCAACAGCCTTGACAGCGGCTTCGAATATACCGGTGTGTCCGACCATATCGCAGTTAGCAAAGTTGAGGATTACGACATCATATTTACCCGAATTGATTGCGTCAACGCATTTTTCGGTAACTTCGTAAGCACTCATATGAGGCTGTAAGTCGTAGGTTGCAACCTTCGGAGAAGATACGAGAATTCTGTCTTCGCCGTCAGACTGCTTTTCAACACCGCCGTTAAAGAAGAAAGTAACATGAGCGTATTTCTCGGTTTCGGCAATACGCAGTTGAGTTTTGCCGTTGTTTGCGAGATATTCGCCCAAAGTGTTTTCTAAACTTTGCGGTTTGAAAGCAACGGATACATTCGGCATAGTAGCGTCGTACTGTGTCATACACACATAGCAAAGAGGGAAGAACCCTTTTTTGCGTTCAAAGCCGGAAAAATCTCTGTCAACAAAAGTTCTTGTGATTTCTCTTGCTCTGTCGGGGCGGAAGTTGTAGAAAACAACCGAGTCGTTTTCTTTTACTGTGTCCCCGCCGTCAATAACAACAGGTACAACAAATTCATCCGTAACACCGTTGTCGTATGATTTTTGTACTGCGTCAACGGGGCAAGTTGCCTTTTCACCCTCGCCGTAAACGATAGCGGAATATGCCTTTTCAACACGCTCCCAGCGGTTATCTCTGTCCATAGCGTAGTATCTGCCCATAACTGTAGCAATTTTACCTACGCCGATTTCTTCCATTTTGTCAACACATTCTTTGACAAAATCTTTACCGCTTGAGGGAGGAACATCTCTGCCGTCCAAGAAAGCGTGAACATATACTTTCGAAAGCCCTTTGCGTTTTGCCATTTCAAGGATACCGTAGAGGTGGGTGTTGTGTGAGTGCACACCGCCGTCTGACAAAAGGCCGAAAAGGTGAAGTGACGAGTTGTTGTTGAGCACATTATCCATAGCCTTGTTCAAGGCTTCGTTTTCAAAGAAATCGCCGTCTTCGATAGACTTTGTAATTCTTGTGAGTTCCTGATAAACAATGCGACCAGCACCGATGTTGGTGTGACCTACTTCGCTGTTACCCATCTGTCCGTCGGGAAGACCGACATCGAGTCCCGATGCGCCGATAGCGGTCAACGGGTTTTCATAAAAAATCTTGTCAAGATAGGGAGTTTTGGCTTCGATAATCGCGTTGCCGTATTTCGGTGCGATACCGAAACCGTCCATAATAATCAATGTAAGAGGTTTTTTTGCCATAATCATTCTCCGTATTAGCCGTTTGATGCGGCAGAAACGATAGCCGCAAATTTTTCTGCTACAAGTGAAGCCCCGCCGATAAGTCCGCCGTCAACATCAACTTTTGAAAGCAGTTCTTTAGCATTAGAGTCGTTCATAGAGCCGCCGTACTGGATAGTAACTGCTTCTGCACATTTTTCGCAGTAAAGAGAAGCGAGAACATTTCTGATGATTTTGCAAACTTCCTGTGCCTGGTCAGCAGTTGCGGTAAGTCCTGTGCCGATAGCCCAAACAGGCTCGTAAGCGATGACGATGTTCTTAAGGTCTTCTGCTGTTACACCCATAAGGTCGATTTTTGTCTGCATTGATACAACTTCTTCGGTGATACCCTGCTCACGCTGTTCTAAAAGTTCGCCAACGCAAAGGATAACTTTAAGTCCTGCGGAAAGTGCTGCTTTTACTCTCTGGTTTACAGTTATATCTGTTTCGCCGAAATACTGTCTGCGTTCGCTGTGACCGATGATAACATACTCAACACCCATTTCTTTGAGCATATTTGCGCTGATTTCACCTGTGAAAGCGCCTTTTTCAGCCCAGTGACAGTTTTCTGCACCGATTTTAACATTAGTGCCTTTTGTGGTTTCGAGTGCTGTCTGCAAGTCAACAAAAGGTACGCAAGCGATAACTTCGCAGTCTGCATCTTTGACAAGCGGAGCAATTTCGGTAAGCAAAGTTTTTGCTTCACTCGGTGTTTTGTTCATTTTCCAGTTGCCGGCGATAACGGCTTTTCTGACTTCTTTGTTCATATTATTACCCTCTTTTTATGATTTATTTTGAAACCCATAAAGGGACTGTAAAAAATCAATTTTTCTTACAGTATGGTTTTTGGGATAGGAAAAATGTTCTCAATAAAGAAACCGAACCGAAAACGCTGGTTTATCTGCGTTTTCGGCTTGCCCGAAGGTGTATATATATACTCCGAGGGTGAGGTTAATTTACAGAAAAAAGAAAAGCATTCCTTTCCCTTTATTGTTATAAATTTTGTTTCTTTTTGCGTTGAGGACTTTTTTACATTTCCAAAAGATTATTTGTCTGCAATTGCAGCGATACCGGGAAGAACTTTGCCCTCAAGGTATTCAAGAGAAGCACCGCCACCGGTTGAGATGTGGCTCATTTTGTCTGCAAAGCCGAGGTTGATAACAGCAGCAGCAGAGTCACCGCCACCGATGATAGTTGTAGCATCAGTTTCGGCAAGAGCACGGGCAACTGTGATAGTACCGCTTGCAAGGTCGGGGTTTTCGGAAACGCCCATAGGTCCGTTCCATACAACGGTTTTAGCAGATTTAACAGCATTTGCATAAAGTTCTGCTGTTTTCGGTCCGATATCGAGTCCCATCATATCTTCGGGAATTTGTCCTGCGTCGAAAACTTTTGTTTCGATAGGAGCGTCAATCGGGTCGGGGAAATCTTTTGTTGCTACCGAGTCAACGGGGAGCAAAAGAGTTTTTCCGAGTTTCTTTGCTTTATCCATCATTTCGAGACAGTAGTCAAGTTTTGTTTCGTCAACAAGTGAGTTACCTACCTGTCTGCCCATAGCCTTTGAGAAGGTGTAAGCCATACCGCCACCGATAATGAGTGTGTCGCATTTCTCAAGAAGGTTAGAGATAACATTGAGTTTGTCGGCAACCTTTGCACCGCCCAAAATAGCAACGAAAGGTCTTACGGGGTTTTCTACAGCGTTGCCGAGATATTCGATTTCTTTCTGCATAAGATAGCCTACTGCAGTTTCTTTGATGTGGTCTGTAACGCCGACTGTTGAACAATGTGCACGGTGAGCAGAACCGAAAGCATCCATAACGAATACATCAGCCAAAGATGCAAGTTCAGATGAGAACGGCTCTGAATTTTTTGTTTCTTCAGCACGAAAACGAGTGTTTTGAAGAAGTACAACATCGCCGTCGTTCATTTCGGCAACTGCTTTTTTTGCATTTTCGCCGACAACATTGTCATCATCAGCAAAAACAACTTCTTTTCCTAAAAGTTCTGAAAGTCTTGTTGCAACGGGTTTGAGTGAGAATTTTTCTTCGGGACCGTTCTTCGGTTTTCCGAGGTGTGAACAAAGGATAAGTTTTCCTCCGTCGTTGATAATCTTTTTGATAGTGTCAAGGGCTGCGGTAATTCTGTTGTCATTTGTGATAACGCCGTCTTTAAGCGGAACATTAAAGTCACAGCGACAAAGTACCTTTTTGCCTTTGAAGTTGATGTCGTCAACAGTGTATTTGTTGAGTTTCATAAAAAATCTTCCTTTCTATGCGAATAGTAATTTGAAAAATATACCAAATTTCGACATTATAATTATATACAAAATATGTTCTGATTTCAATAGTCAAAACCTCTAATATTTTGTCTTTGTTCGCCTATAATTATATATTATTATCAAAATTTTTCTTACCATTCATGTCGGTGCAGTTTTCCCTGTGTGAGCAAATCTGGATAATTCCATTGTCTTAATGTTTCGTACACGCCGACCGCTACGGAGTTTGAGAGGTTTAGAGAGCGTGCTTCGTCTATCATCGGAATACGAACACACCTGTCTTTATGCCTTAAAAGCAGTTCTTCGTCAAGACCTCTTGTTTCTTTGCCGAAAATCAGATATGCCTTATCAGGATATACTATGTCAGAATGAATATTAAGTGCCTTTGTCGAGAAGAAAAAGTATTCCGCACCGGCAGTTTTTTCGAAAAATTCTTTTTGATTTTCGTAGTATGTTATGTCTAAATATTGCCAGTAATCGAGTCCCGCACGCTTTAGATGTTTGTCGTTTATCTCAAAACCGAAAGGCTTTACAAGATGAAGCCTTGCGCCCGTAGCGGCACAGGTGCGTGCAATATTCCCCGTGTTCTGCGGAATTTCGGGTTCAATCAGTACGATATTAAGTTCCATAAAAAATCACCTCAATATTTTATTTTAAATTGGTAATACTGTTATTGCAAGTATTTTTTTAGGAGGTAGTGTTATGGCATCAAATGTAATGAGTGTAATAAAGGGCGTAACTTTCGGAATGGCGTCGGGAGTTGTTGTCGGTTTTATCGGAAAGAAAATGCTCGACGACGGCAAGTACGGGCTCAAAAGAAAAGCAAACCGTGCGATAGATACAATGGAAGATATCGCCGAAACAGCAAAATATATTTTCAGATGAGCAAAGGAAAAAGGCACTCGTTAGAGTGCCTTTTCGCATTATTTAATATGCAAGGTCGTTTTCGGTTTTGTCTTTGATAACTTCGTAGTAGTTTTCTAAAAGTACTTTTGCGGTTATTAAATCGTGTTCGAGGTAGTTTCCGCATTCTTTTTTCTTGCTGCCGTGGATTTCGCCCTCAAAGTCTTTGCAAAACTTTACTGCGTCCTTAATAAGTTCAACAGATGTTTTGTTGTCAAGTCCGCGTAAGAGAATATAAAAACCCGTTCTGCATCCCATAGGACCGAAGTATACAACAAAGTCGGAATACTCGCTGTTTCTTACATAGGTTGCAACAAGGTGTTCGATGGTATGAAGTGCTTTTTGCGGAAGATAGGGGGGAGTGTTGGGTTTTACAAAACGCATATCAAAGGTCACAATATCACCGTCAATTCGCGAAATATATAATCCCTTTTCGAGTTTATCGTGGTCGATTTCAAAACTTTTTATCAGTTTCAAGTTTGTGTCCTCCTAATATTTTTTCAGGCAGATATTCAAGTCAACCGCACCGTCTATACCGTCAACCTGTCCGTTTGTGTCGTATTGCCACATAGTAAAGAGATAGTACATACTCGGGTAGACTTCATAGTCGGCTATCCAAAAATCGTAGTCCTTTAGCCTTTCGAGTTGATAGGTAAAGTACATCAGCGTTGTGTTTGAATATATCATTGAGCGGTAGCCCGCTTCGTTTATAGTATCACAAAAAGCGATTGCCATATCCGTAAGTTCTGTTTCGGTTACATAGTCAGTTCGAGCAGTATCACCCTCGATTGTTTCCCAGTCAAAGGCTATCGGGTAATCAAGTTTTCTGCCTTCCAGTTTTCTAATTATAAACCTTGCTTCGTCTTTTGCTTCGCTGACATCGGTAGCCTGTGAGAAAAAGTAAACGCCGACATCAAGCCCTGCTTTCTTTGCTTCATCAAAGTAAGTATCAAATTGCATATCGACAAAAAGCAGTCCTTCGTCAGAATAGTACCTTCCGCCGAGTCGCAACATTACATAGTCAACACCGCTGTTTTTTACCGCTTCAAAGTCGATGTCACCCTGATATTCCGAAAGGTCAATACCGGTATATGAAGCCTTTTTGCCGTCTATGTAGTAGGCTTTGTAGCCGTTTTCGTCAGTTTTGAAGTTCTCGTTTTCGTAGGTGTTCTTTTTCGCACCTTGTACTGCACCTACTTCGATTTCTCCGAGTACCGGGTCGTCTACAGTGATTTTTTCGCCCCATTTGAAGGTGTCGCCGTTTTCTCCGCCTGATTTCATCGTCGTTAGAAGAATTGCGCAGGCAACGGCAAGAATGACTAAAGCGATGATGACGATAAGTATTATTTTTCGTTTTGACAGTTTGCTTTTTGAATTATAGTGCCGTGCTTTTTTATCAGAAGCCATACTTTCCCCCCATTATCACCTTATGCAAAAATAATATCACAAAAAGAGGATAAAGTAAATAATCTTAATAATAACATCACTTTTGCTTGAAAATCCGACAATCATAATGTATAATGTACTTATCTATTACTAAAAGGAGGAGTTTGGGCTTTATGCAGGTTCAAGGATACAAAAAGAAAACAAAAGCCGAACTTCTCACGGCGATAGAAAACTGTGTTTCTATCAGCCAACTTTGTGCATTAGTTCAGCATGAACATATTGAAATAAGGATGAGATGCCAACAGGGAGCATCAAATATTCCGATGAAAAAACTCACGGCGAAAGATTTTATTCCAAATCGTTCCCCGCTTGAAAAAATGAAAGATGAGATAAGACAAATTGTAGAAAGTCAAATGTGATTTTTAGGAGTCTATTATGAAAAAAGTAATTTCTGTATTCCTTGCTATGATTATGGTAGTGTCTTTATGTGTATCGGCGGTTGTGATTACAACTGCCGAATCTGTTATTGAGTATACTTTTTGCGGAACACACAAAGACGACAGCGGATACGCCGAGGGAAATTTAAGTTTTACGGCAAAAACAAGCGGTACATACTACCTCTACTGGGCGAATGAAGAAAAAGCATTAGACGGATTTTTTGAGATAAAGTCCGCTTCTTTGTCAAACGGCGAAAAAATGACCGTTTCTTTTGATAAGCAAACAGCAATTCCCGCAGGTGCAAAAAAGATTATCGCTTCAACTGTTTCATCGTGCGAAAACGCAACGGTTGCAACTGCCGTAGGCGTTTACACCTTGCCGACAAAGAAAGTCTTTTCCCACAGCGAAAACGAAAAAGAATATTCATTTTCTGCTTTGTCGGATATTCATATTGATATGCAGGGCGGAGGCTTTGACACCCACTATGTCAATTCCGTTCCCCATTTTGAAAACGCTCTTACAAAATGCAAAGAGCATAATGTTGATTTTATCGTTTCTGCCGGCGACCAGATTACAAATGCTTCGGGTGCTACACTTGAATGGTTGACATATCAACAGATAATCGCTGATTCCGACTATACAAATCCGATTTATGAATCTATCGGCAACCACGAAACAAGATTTTCAAAATACACCGATTGCAGCGTTACCTGCGGACTTGAAGAATTTATGCTTGCAACAGGTCTTGACAAAAATGCCGAAAATGTTGAAAGCGGTACACCGTACTTCGAATATACACAGGAAAGTACAGGCGACCACTTTATCTTTATGACGCTTGAATTCGGCACGGACCCCTCTCTTTGTGATAACTTTTCCGATGAGCAAATTGCGTGGGTATCGGGGCTTCTTGAAAAATACGACGGTGACGGCCACAGGATTTTCCTTGTTCAGCATTCGCCGATTTACGGCTACGGCGCAGGCGACTATAACCCTGACCCCGCCTACGAAGGTACAATAAGACTCGAAAGCGAAGATGGAAAAACGTTCAAAAATAATGTAGCATTTAAAAATCTTGTTGAAAAGTACAAGGATGTCATTTGGCTTTCGGGACACAGTCATGTCGATTTTTGCGATAATCTCAACTACAGCGATGAAAACGGTACTTCCTGCCATATGTTCCACATACCTTCCTGTGCGAATACAACAAGGGTTACAACCGATGAAACAGGAAAGCACGTTCTTGACCGCACTTTCTATGAAGACACAACCCAAGGTTATTTTACCGATGTATACGATGACGCGGTTATATTTACGGGAACTAACCTTTTCTATGACAAAGCCTATCCTTTGTATACCTACATAGTTGCAAACGGCGATACACCGACTCCCACTCCGACAGAGCCGACTACAGAAACTACCGAGCCTACCACAGAAACAACAGAGCCGATTATCTACGGTGATGTAGATATGAACAGCATTGTAGAAATAGTAGACGCAACACTTGTTCAACGCCACCTTGCCCAAGTGATAACCCTTTCGGAAGAAGAGCAAATTCGAGCAAAAGTCGACGGCACATCAACCGTAAACATCACCGACGCAACATATATTCAAAGATTTCTTGCAAAACTTATCGACAAGTTCCCCGTAGAAGAAATGCAAAGTCGGGATAAAGAAATAGCCCAAACGGGAGCGACAATAGAAGACCTCTCAAAAACGCAGGAAAAAGCAAAAGGCTATCTTGATGCCTACTTCCAGTATGCGTCATACAACGCTTTCTTGAATTTGAAAAAAGCGTATATCGACTATGGTACTCTTGATGGAACAACGCTATCTACATCACAGATAAATACGGCAAATTCCGCTTTATCATCTGCAATAGAAAACTTTGATTCTTTGCACGAAAGAGTGTGTGCAGAAACAGTATACTTCAGCGATGTAAATTCTATGGGAAATGTCAGGGCATACAGTTTCAAAGAGTCGGGAACATATATGGAGCCTTGGCCCGGACAAAAGGCAACCTATATGGCAACAAACTCAATGGGGCAGAATGTTTATGCCGTTACGCTGAATTTCTCAAAATACAAGAATGTAATTTTCTCCGACGGCGGTTCGTTGCAGACAGAAGATATCGCACTTGACGGAAAATCGGGCACGGTATATTATCCCGAAAATTCATCAAGTCCCTACACAGTCGGCAAGAGCATTTACAAGAAAATGTGGTATGAAGAAGTTGTCCCGATAAAAGATATCACAATATATTTCACGAATACGCAGGACTGGAGCAAAGTAAACTGCTACTACTGGACTGACAGTTCTTTGGGCAAATGGCCCGGTGATGCGATGGAGTATGTAAGACCGTCTTCTACAAACAAAGGCATATATAAGATGACTGTACCCGAAAATGCAAAAGTAATCTTTAACGGCGGAAGCGGTGGTCCGCAGACGGTGGATATTTCGGATATAGCAGACGGCTACGGCTTCTATCCTTCGGAAAAAGACTCTTCCGGCAAGTGGAAAGTAACACAGTATATTTACGGGTAAATTCAAAATCATAGAAAAAAGGCAGTCATAGGACTGCCTTTTACTATTTGCATATCATTTTGCCTTCATGGTCGGTTGTGTATTCGCCGTCGGGCAAAAGTTTTGAGATAGGCACTATTTCATATCCCTCGGATTTGATATATTCGATGATAAGCGGTAGTGCGTCGGGAGTATTTTTTGCGCCGTTGTGCATAAGGATAATTGAGCCTTCTTTGAGGTTTTTCTGTATTCTTGTGAGCATTTCCTGCGGTGTCGGGTCTTTCCAGTCAAGGCTGTCTATGTTCCATTGAACGCAGTACATAGAGCAAAGGTCGTTGCAACATTCAACAAGGCTGTTATTATATTCGCCGTACGGCGCACGAAAGAGTGTTGGACTTTTCCCCGTGATTTTTTCAATACTTTCGTTGCAGTTTTCTATTTCTTCTTGTTGTTGTTCTTTTGACAGGTCGTTCATGTGCGGGTGAGTTGAACTGTGGTTTCCTACATCGTGACCGCTGTCATATATTTTCTTTACCGAGTCAGGGTATTTTGATACCCATTCTTCAACAAGGAAAAAGGTCGTTTTTACATCGTATTTTTCGAGAATTTCGAGCAAAGTGTCTGTGTATTCGTTGCCCCACGCGGCGTCAAATGAGATTGAGCAGACTTTCTCTTTTGTGTCAACACAGTATATCGGGATTTTTCTTTCTTCGCCCGCAGTTTCGACAACCTTCCCCGCAGTAGACGAAAGTATAATTATCGCAAAAACCGAGATAAGAAAACAGCAGAATATGCTCAAAAGATTTTTCTTTGTGAGTGTGATTATTTTCATAAAAAAGCCCCCTGTCAAAAAATATGACAGAGGGTTTTGTTTTATTCATTATTCGTAAGACCAGGTGACGCCGTCTTTTGTATCTTTGAGTACAATGTGCATTTCTTTGAGTTTATCGCGGATTTCGTCAGCCTTTGCCCAGTCTTTTTCGGCACGAGCCTTTGTCCTTTGCTCAATAAGTTCTTCAATAAGTTTTTCGTCAACTTCTGCCGATGTGCTTTGATTGGAGTTTAACTCTTGTGCCTTTTTGATTAAGTCAAGGGAGAGCACCTTGTCAAAGTCGTCGATAAGGGCGAGTTTTGTTTTTCCGTTAGTGTCTGCTTTGAGAACATCATAAACAGCGGTGATAGCAAGCGAGGTGTTAAGGTCGTTGTCGAGTACCGAGATGAATTTTTGCTTGTATTCATCAAAAACTTTTTCGTCGAGAACACCATCAGGCTCAATCTTTGCAATTTTTGCAACAAGTTTTTGATATGCACCCTGAGTGTTCTCGAGGTTTTCAAAAGAGAATGTGAGCGGTTTTCTGTAATGCGATTGCAGGCAGAACATTCTGTAAGCGAGCGGGTCGTAGCCTTTTTCTTCTAAAAGTGAAACGGTGAGAAAATCGCCTTTTGACTTGCTCATTTTTCCGCGTCTGTCGAGCAGGTGCAGGACATGGAACCAGTAGTTGCACCATTTGTGACCGAGAAACGCTTCGCTTTGAGCGATTTCGTTTGTATGGTGTGGGAAAGCGTTGTCAACACCGCCACAGTGGATATCGAGGTATTCTCCGAGGTGTTTTATCGAAATGGACGAACATTCAATATGCCAACCGGGGTATCCTAAACCGAACGGGCTTTCCCATTTGAGTTCCTGCGAGTCAAATTTTGACTTCGTAAACCAGAGAACAAAGTCGGTTTTGTTCCTTTTGTTTTCGTCTTCGCTGACATCTTCTCTGACGCCGACTTCAAGGTCGTCTTCGTTTTGATTTCCGAAAACATAGTAGTTGTCGAGTTTTGATGTATCGAAATAGACATTTCCGCCCGCTTTGTAGGCATAGCCTTTGTCGAGCAAAACGCTTACCATATTGATAAAATCGTCAATACAGTTTGTTGCAGGTTCAACAACATCGGGAGTTTTGATGTTGAGTTTTGCACAATCGGAAAAGAAAGCATCTGTATAAAACTTTGCAATTTCAAGTACCGTTTTATGCTCTCGCTTTGCACCGCTGAGCATTTTGTCTTCGCCTGTGTCGGCATCGGACGAAAGGTGACCGACATCGGTAATGTTCATTACTCTTTTTACATCATAGCCCGAATAGCGCAGGTGCTTTTCGAGTACATCTTCCATAATATAGGTACGCAGATTTCCGATATGCGCATAATGATATACGGTAGGTCCGCAGGTGTACATTCTGACTTTTCCCGCTTCATAGGGGACAAATTCCTGTTTTGAGTTTCCGAGAGTGTTGTATATTATCATTTCTTACTTTCCAACTCCTTCTTGATTTTGTCGATTTCAACCTGCATTTTGCACAGTTCGAGAGCAACGGGGTCCGAATAATGTATCTGGTCGAGGTAGTCGAGTTTTTGACCGTTGAGTTTTACTATTCTTGCGGGAACGCCGACAGCAGTTGAATCGGCGGGAACATCGTTTAGAACAACCGCACCGGCGGCAATTCGAGCGTTGTCGCCGATTTTAACAGGACCTAAAATTTTTGCACCCGAACCGACAAGAACATTGTTTCCGAGTGTTGGGTGTCGTTTGCCGTGTTCTTTACCTGTACCGCCCAAAGTAACACCCTGATACAGAATACAGTTGTCGCCGATAATCGTTGTTTCACCGATAACAACTCCCATACCGTGGTCGATAACAAAGCCGTTGCCAATCTGTGCGGCTGGGTGAATTTCAATCCCCGTTTTATGTCTTGCACGCTGGGAAAGATAGCGGGCAATAAATTTCATATTATGCTCATAAAACCAATGGGCACGCCTGTATTTTCGAACAGCCTTGTAGCCCGAATAAAGGGAAAAGACCTCGAATTTGTTTCGTGCCGCAGGGTCACGCTGCATTACTAATTCCAAATCACCTTTTAATGTTTTAAACATAAAAATCACCTACAAAAAAGAAAAACGACAACACGCCCCAAGGGACGACATTGCCGTGGTTCCACCCAAATTCAGCCGAAAAATCGGCTCTTTTTGCCTTTAACGCAGACATACGGACAGAGATACTTAATTCCCCCTGCCGACTCACAGGTGCATTTCACAGAAAAGGCCTAAAACGAATTTCAGCATATATCGTTCTCTCTGATAGGTCTTTTGTTGTTACTTCTCCTGCTCAAAGTCATTACATATAACAATATTATATACAGTTTTCGGAAAAATGCAACTATTATTTGTCGCTGATATACTGTCTGTTGTCTATCATATATTTGACACCCGATACAACAGCAAAAACGGCAGTTATCCAAATGAGTATATTTGAAACTAAAATTAAGGTGATGTAAATTGATTTGTCAGCAAAGATTACCGCAGCAGGATTAGAAATTTCAACAACATAGTAAACCGTAAACATAAGGTAGATTAGTACGATAGCGGCAATTTGGCTGACGGTTTTGACCTTGCCCCACATATTTGAAGCAACTACCTGACCTTTTGACGAAGCAACAAGGCGGATAGAAGTGATTGCAAATTCTCTGAAAATGATGATAATTACCGGCACAGCCGAGCAAAGTCCCTGCTCAATAAAGCAGACAAAAACGGAAAGAACCATAATTTTGTCAGCAAGCGGGTCTAAAAATTTTCCGAAATCGGTGACGAGTCCGTCACGCCTTGCAATTTTACCGTCAAACATATCGGTAAGCGAAGCAACCCCGAAAAGCAGTCCCGCCACAAGATAGTGAAACGGAAAATTTATAAGAGTTGCAGCAATTACAAAAGGTACGAGAATTATTCTCAAAATTGTCAGTTTGTTAGGTAAGTTCATAGTATTCCTCAAATCATTTCGCCGGTTAAGTCACAGTCAAGATAGTCTGTGATTTTTACATTTACAAAATCGCCTTGTTTTGGTTTGTTCTCTGCAGTAAAGAAAACACATGGGTCAACTTCGGGAGCATCAAAAACACTTCTGCCAAAAAAGCATTCTGCGTATCTGTCGTAACCCTCGACCAAAACTTCAAGAGTTTTTCCGACTTGGTTTTTGCAGAATTTTTCCATAATAAGTGCCTGTTGTTCGCTGATGATTTTTGCGCGCTCGTTTTTTTCTTCTTCGTCAATCTGGTTTTCCATTTCGCCTGCTTTGGTGTTTTCCTCTTGAGAGTAAGCAAAGCAACCGAGTCGTTCAAACTGCATTTCGTCAACAAATTCACAAAGTTCTTCAAAGTTTTCGTCGGTTTCACAGGGAAAACCTGCGATAAGAGTTGTTCGAAGAACAACATCTTTGATTTCTTTTCTGATTTTTTGTATCAAGGAAGATAGAGATTTTTTGTCCCCTTTTCTGTTCATAAGGGAGAGAATTTCACCGTTGCAATGTTGCAAAGGCAGGTCAATGTACTTGACGATTTTATCTTCGTTTTTGATAGTTTCTATCAGTTCATCCGTTATCCTGTCGGGGTAACAGTAGAGCAGTCTTATCCATTTGATTTTATCAATTTTGCAAAGTTCTTTTAAGAGGGTAGGAAGCATTAACTTGCCGTAGATATCTTCGCCGTAGCGGGTTGTATCCTGCGCGATAATGTTGAGTTCTTTAACACCGTTTTTGGCGAGAGTTTTTGCTTCTTCTACGATGCTTTCGATTTTTCGTGAACGAAAACGCCCGCGAATAAGGGGTATAGCACAGTAGGTACAACAGTTGTCGCATCCGTCTGCAACACGAAGATAAGCCCACGACGGCGGTGTTGACTGCACTCTTTTGTCGTCAAGAGGTAAAAGTTCTTTGTCGGGAAAACGCTCAACTTTTTCGCCGTTTAACGCTCTTTTTACTACATCACATATATTTTCATTTTCGCCGATACCGATAACCGCATCAACTTCACAAAGTTCTTTCATTATCTCTGTGTTATATCTTTGAGCAAGACAACCCGTGACAACGATTGCTTTTATTTTGCCCTCTTTTTTGAGTTCTATCAGTTCGAGAATTTCATCAATACTTTCCTGTTTTGATGACTCGATAAAACCGCAGGTATTTACAAGGGCAACATCACTCATAGCAGGGTCGGATTTCAATATGTATCCGCCCTCTCTTAATTTGTGCATCATAATTTCTGCGTCAACTCGGTTTTTTGCACAGCCGAGCGACACAATTCCAACGCTGTAATTCATCAGTAGTCCTCTGTATTTGCATATTCATTGAGCGCAGATTTTATGTCAGAATAGGAAAAACCCATTCTTTGCAGGGCAGAAACACATCGCCTGCGTGTTTTTTCATCACTCAAATTCCTGTATTTTTTCTCAATGATAATTCTGATTTGTTCACGCTCGTCAATATCGAGGGATGACAGAATTTCGTCGATAAGGTCTTTGTCGATACCTTTTTCGCGCAGTTTTTCTTTCACTCCGCGCATAGACAAATGTTTGATATTCACAAGGTCGTGGGAAAGCCTTGTTGCATAACTTTCGTCATTGATAAGAGAAAGTTCTTCAAGCCGTGAAACGCAGTATAAAACCGCCTCTTCGGAATAATCTTTTTTGAGTTTTTGTATAAGTTCTTTTTTGCTGTAATCACGAAAAGAGATAAGCCAAAGTGCCTTATCTTTGCACCGCTTATTGTCGCTTTGAAGAACGACCTCGTGGAGTTCTTCGTCGGTGATATCCCTGCCGACATCAAAGCGGTTTGAAATCAGCACTTCACTGTCTAATTTAAAAGCGAACTCTCCGTCTATATATAGCGCAGAGAGTCCTTTCTTTAATGGGTTTATTGCTGTAATAATCATCAGTCTTCAACTAAAATGTCAATTTTTGATGATGCTGTTTTTGTATCGGTTTTCGGGGGTACAGGTGCAACGGGAGCAGCCTTTGCGGGTTTCTTACTCTGGCGGGCAGTAAGTTTGTCAATGTTTTCCCAGAGTTTCTGTTCAATTTCGTTTCTCAATTCATCGTTAGATGAAAGAAGTTCCTTGACATTATCTCTGCCCTGACCGAGGCGGGTTTCACCGTAGTTAAACCAAGCGCCGGATTTTTGCACGATATCGGCTTTTACAGCGAGGTCGATAAGTTCGCCGACACGAGAAATTCCTTTGCCGTACATAATATCAAATTCAGCCTCTTTGAAAGGCGGAGCAATTTTGTTTTTAACGACTTTTGCACGGGTGCGAGAGCCAATCATTTCGCCGTTGACTTTGAGTGTTTCAATCCTGCGGATGTCAATTCGAACAGAAGAATAAAACTTCAAAGCACGACCGCCGGGAGTTACCTCGGGATTGCCGTAAACAACGCCGACTTTCTCACGAAGTTGGTTTATAAAGATAGCAACGCAGTTGGATTTTGAGATAGCACCTGCGAGTTTTCTCAACGCCTGCGACATAAGTCTTGCCTGCAAGCCGACATGAGAGTCGCCCATTTCGCCTTCGATTTCCGCTTTTGGAACGAGGGCGGCAACAGAGTCGATAACGATAACATCAATTGCGCCGGAGCGAATAAGAGCCTCGGCGATTTCGAGTGCATCTTCGCCGGTGTCGGGTTGAGAAACCAGAAGTGAGTCAACATCTACGCCCAAAGCCGCAGCATAAACAGGGTCGAGTGCGTGTTCAACATCGATAAAAGCAACATTACCGCCGTCTTTCTGTCCTTCTGCGATACAGTGGAGAGAAAGGGTGGTTTTACCCGATGATTCAGGTCCGTAGATTTCAACTATTCTGCCACGGGGAAGACCGCCGATACCGAGTGCGATATCGAGTGAAAGCGAGCCTGTCGAAACATGGCCGACATTGAGTGCCGAGTCTTGACCGAGGCGCATAACCGCGCCTTTACCAAATTGTTTTTCAATTTGTGATAACGCTGTTTCAAGTGCTTTGTTTTTATCAACTGCCATAATATTGTTCTCCTATTTCATTTCAAAATATTTGCTGTAACTATATCAAGATTACTATGATATTTTACCATAGAAAAACTGAAAATTCAATAAAATTCGAACAAATTTTCGAATAAATTACAATATTGTAATTATAGCCTTTTGGCGATTATCGCACGCCTTAGGTTTTGTATATCTTTTTGTACTTTGATATCGGCAAAGCCGTTTTGCAAAAGCAAGTTTTCTACTATATCGCTTTGGTCGTCGTCAAATTCAAAGGCAATATAACCGCCGTGTTTGATTTTGCTTTTCCAGTTTTTGATGATACAGCGGTAAAAGATGAGTCCGTCGTCACCGCCGTCGAGGGCCATTTTCGGTTCAAAGGCAATTTCTTTTTGCAAAGTGTTTATGTTTGTCATTTTGACGTATGGCGGATTTGATACAAGAAGGTCAAAGTATTCGTCGTCAAAATCTGAAAAACAGGTGGTAATATCACCGAGCACGGCATTTATTTTGACATTGTTTTCTTCGCAGTTTTTGTTAAGATACGAAAACGCAGTTTCACTTTTTTCAACCGCAGAAACGGACAAAGAAGGGAAAAGAGATTTAAGCGTAATTGCGATTATCCCGCTTCCCGAACAAAGGTCAATTACCTCTGCATTTTTTTCAGATGTCAGTACATCAATACAGGCGTTTACGACAACTTCGGTGTCGTCACGGGGGATGAGTACACCCTCGCCGACAAAGAACTTTCTGCCCATAAATTCCCAGTAACCTAAAATATACTGTATCGGCTCGCCCGATATTCTGCGTGATGTAAACTCCTCAAGTTTTTCAATTTGTGAGTCGGTTGCTTTTTCATCGGTTAATAGTCGGAGCGTTGTATTATCAAGGGAGAAAATCTCTTTTTCAAATTGAACGGTATCAAATTCGGGATTACTAACACCGTTTTCCTGCATTGTTTTTTGTGCATTTTTTAATGCGTCTTTTACAGTCATTATTTAATTATATCCGAGCCGTCGTCGGGAATAACGGCTTTCATTGCGATAATTGCACAACTTATCATACCGTCTTCGGGTTCTTTGGTCGTAATTCGTTG
>JAZLJE010000013.1:0-13781 GCA_045617705.1 Ruminococcus sp. | reverse complement strand
CATTTCAATATTCAACGGATATTTCTGTGCAAATGAACTTATTATCGGTGCAACATCGGAAAGTAAATCCATATCGGTTTTCTCGGGTTCTTCACCGAAATAGTCACAAGCAAGTCCGGGACCGTATTCAAGATGTTTTGTTTCAAAGTCATATTCAGACTTCAGTTCTTCGATAAACTCGCCGAGGGTTGCAAGTTCATCTTCAATTATCTTTGCCTTCTTTTTCTGTGTACCGCTGTAATAATGCAGACCGATAATATCAAGTCCGCTGTATTTTTCGCGGTTTTTAATAATGGAAACGATATCGTCTTTACACATACCGAACTGATTTCCGCTTGTGAGCCTTAAAATAATTTTTACGACAGCATTATTCTTTACTGCACATTCGTTGATAATATCAACATGGTAAAGGCTTTCGGCTGTAAATATTCCTACGCCGTCGACAAATGCTCTTTCGACTTCTTCGGGAGTTTTGTTAACACCAGAAAAGATAATTACAGATAAATCATCAATGGTTTTCTCGCAAATGGTGAGTTCACCGGGTGAGCAAACTTCAAGATATTTTATCTCTTTTGGTGTAGATGCAGTCAAAAAAGGATTTGCTTTTATAGAATAGCAAAGGTCAACTTTGTCTGTAAATGCTTTCTTTACTGCTTTAATACGCTGTGAAAAAACATCTGTATCAAAAACATAAGAAGGAGTTTTTATATCATTGACAGAATACATATCAATCCTCGTCTTCTAAACTTTCGATAAGTTTAATCATACCGTCTACTGAATTGAAGTTGTCGGGTACTAATTTTTCAACGCCGATTTTGATATCAAAAGCATCGTTAAATTCGCCTACGATAGCAACGATATCCATTGAATCGAGAACACCGCCGTCGATAAGTGATGTTTCGTTTTCAAAGTCAACATCAGGTCTGATTTCCTCTAAGATTTCCAAAATTTCGTCTCTCATAATTAAGCCTCCAAAATGTATTTTTTATTGATTTCCTGCATATCTATCTTACCGTTTGGAAGATGAGGTAATTCGGAAAGATTTTCAAATTTTCTCGGGACCATAAAGCCCGGTAAAGTTGCACGAAGATGCTTTGCTATATCTTTTGCTGTTGCATCTCCGCTGTAGAACAGACAAATCTGTTCTTTAGGTTTATTGTACAAAACTGCACATTCTTCTACAGACTCGATGGCTTTAACTGCCTCTTCAATCTCGCCCAGTTCGACTCTGTGGCCGAGGTGCTTTATCTGTCTGTCTTTTCTTCCGTGGAATTCAAGCAATCCGTCTTCACGAATTCTGCCTAAATCGCCTGTTTTATAAACAATTTCTTTTTCATCGGAGAAAGGATATTGGATATATGAACGGGCGGTGAGTTCGGGGGAATTGTAATATCCCATTGTAACACCGTTACCGCGAACACAAATTTCGCCTATCTCGCCTTTTTCTGTTTCGGTGTTATCATCATTCAAAAGGAAAATCTCGTAATTTTCGTACGGCTGGCCTATCGGGAGGACATCTGTGTCTTCTACATTATTTTCTACTACATAATAGGTGCAAGATGCTGTTGCTTCTGTCGGTCCGTACTGATTTACAAACAATGTATCGGGCAACTGCTCCTGCCAAATCTTTAAGCAGGAACAAGGCATAACCGAGCCGGAGAAACATATTTTCTTCAGATACATTGGCTTTGTATGCTCAAAAGCACCGAGTTTTGTCGGCAAAGTGAGTGCCGATACGCTCCAACCTACTGCGGTAATTTTTCTTTCGTTCAACACATCAAACAATGCTGCGGGAGTAGAAAAATATTGCTTTGGAATTATAAAGGTGGAGGCGCCGTGCTTTAACGGCAGATAAATATCTCTTATTGCTGCAATATAGTCAAGCGGTGACTGATTTCCGAAAACATCGTTTTCATCAATCTTCATAACTTTTGAATAAGCGTTGATATAGGTCATTACAGAGATATGAGCAGTTTGTACGCCTTTCGGTGTTCCCGATGAACCGGATGTAAAAATGATATACAACGGGTCTTTGTTTGTAGACTGCTCTCTGACTTTTGTAAGTGCTTTTTCATCAATGGCGGTATTCATTAGGTCTTCTGCTATGAGAATTTCGCCGTTGAATTCAAGCGACTTTGCAAATTCAAAATTATCTTTATCACAAAGGATTAAAGAAGGCTTTGTGTTTTCGATAATTTTGTTAAGGCGATAAATCGGCGCAGTAACATCAAGCGGTGCGTAAAAACAGCCTGCATATACAACAGAAAGGAAAACGGCGGGAGTAAGCACCTTTCGTCCCGAAATAACGATAACGGGTTTTCTGACATCGGTGTGCTTTACAAGTTCACTTGCAATATGCTTTGCCGTGCTTTCAACTTCTGAAAAAGTTATGCTGTTTTCGACATCTTCAAAAGCGATTTTATCGGGAAATTTCTTTGAAGTTTCTTCAAGCCATTCTAAAATATTTTTATTCATATACTACCTCGAACGCATACTTGCATATTTTAACTTATATACTATACCACAATATACTATAAAAATCAATATTTTCCTGTAAAATACTTTACTTTTTCAAAATACAAATATATAATACAAATTAAAGGGACGGAGGGAACGAATATGAGAAACAATTCCTACAAAATTATCGCGATACTACTCGCAATTACCATATTTTTAGTATGTTCTGTTACAAGTGCTTTTGCATTTGAAGGAGATTTTGCAGGCAGCGTTATACCGGACGACATAAAAGAGATGATGGAGTCAAGCGAAGAAACCACTCCTACAGAAACCGAAACAGAAACCGAAACTGAGTCTGATGAGCCTGTTTTGGGAAAAATGACAGAAGTTAAAAAAGATTCGCAAAACCCGACTTCTATGCATGTTTTCTGGGCAGGTGTTGAAAATGCAGACGGGTATAATGTCTATCTTCGCAATGTAACAAAGAAAGAAACGTTCTCACTTTATAAATCTGTTACCGCAAAAGAATGTAATATTACGGGACTTTCTTCTGCATATAGTTTTGAAGTAAGAGTTCGCCCCTATCGTGTCAGAAAAGACAAGACTATTGACGAGGGCGACGAAAACACTTTGCAAACAGCAACCAACCCCACTAAAATCAAGAATGAGCCTGACCTTCAGCGCTCGTCAACCTTAATTGAATTTGACTGGGACAAAGTTGACCGCGCGACAGGTTATCAGATATACAGAATGTACTACAAAACAAAAGAGTACACCTTATACAAGACAGTTAATGGAGCAAATAACACTACTCTATCAGACACAAATGTTGAACAAGGCAGAGGATATTTTTACAAAGTTCGAGCCTATTATACCGACTGGGGCAGAATGTACTACGGTGAATTTTCTCCCGCTCTTCAGACAACTGCAGGACTTTGCAACCCCGGTGTAAAGAAAATCACTTCTCAACTTTGGCGTTGCAGTCTTGTTTGGAACGATAACAAATACGCAGAAGGCTACGACCTTTATTGCTCGTCCACTTCCTCGTCAAGCGGATTTAAATATATCGGAACAACAAGCAAGACTTTTTGGAATACAGTTCGTATGACAAGCGGAATAAGATATTATTTCAGAATTGTACCGTATAAATATGTTGGTGATGTCAGAGTTACAGGCACTTGGGCTACTGCAAATATCGTAAACACTTACAAAGCATACGGTGATGACTGCGGAACAACCTACATAGAAATTTCTATTGAACAGCAAATGATGTGGTATTATATAAATGGTGATTTATATGTTGAAACACCGGTTGTTACCGGAAACTATAACAGTATGGATACTCCAAAAGGTCATTTCAACATCGATTACAAACAGTCCCCTGCTACACTGATGGGTGGCTCTTATGTCGATTATTGGATGCATTTCTACAGCGGTTGCGGTCTTCACGACTCATCGTGGCGAAGCAGTTACGGAGGAACAATCTACAAAGGCAACGGCTCTCACGGGTGCGTAAACACTCCGTACAGTGCAGTTAAAAAGATATATAACAAAGCACCAATAGGCGAAGATGTTATAGTGTACTAAAAGCAAAACCACCAAAGGATTTCCTTTGGTGGTTTATTTATTACTTTTGAATAGTCTTATTATGTTTATTACAAATATAGTTATATAGCAAAATACCTAATCCGCTGATGATAAGTGTACCGACAAAAACTATAATTGCTACAAAGTTGTTTTGCCCTTGCAACAAGTCACCGCCTATTGTTGACGAAATTACCGACGGTATTCGTCCCAAAGTA
Source organism: Ruminococcus sp. (assembly GCA_045617705.1). Classification (GTDB taxonomy): domain Bacteria; phylum Bacillota; class Clostridia; order Oscillospirales; family Acutalibacteraceae; genus Ruminococcoides. Next base: position 9,522 of record JAZLJE010000013.1, on the reverse strand, counting down.
CAGATAATCAACCACGAAGTGAAACTGATGTCAGTAAGGCCTGCAACATAGGAAAGCAAGTCTTTCGGAGTCCCGGGTATCATAAAAATAATCAGGAAAAGCAAATCTCTTTTCTTTGAGTCTTTCAGAAACTTTAAGTTGTTGAGTTTTTCCAACGAAAAGAAGACTTCAACAAGTTTTACCCCGAATTTTTTGACAAGGAAGAAGACAATCATACTGCCGATTGTTGACGCAACAATACAAATTATCGTACCGCCTATCGCACCGAATGCATAGCCTGCTACTATCTCAAACGGCTCACCGGGAATGACAGCAAAGATTACCTGCAAAATTACCATACCGCCGAAAGCAAGGTACGACAAAGCACCAAGCGACTCTACCCACGCGCGGAATTTGTCGGGTTCTTTGACAAATTTTATCATTGGAACACCGATAAAATAGCCTAATACAAGCATAACGGATATTGCGACTACAATAGAAATTATGCTTATTATTTTTTTACTTTTGTCAGACAGTTCTTTTTTCTTCAAAACAACCTCAAAAATTATTTAGTACCGCGACGCTCTTTGTCGATATATTTTGCATAAGTCATTGTGGTATAAACGCAGGAAAGAATGATTTTTACTACATCTGCACCATAGAAAAGAACACCGTTTCCGAGAATGATATTATATAAAAGTGAAGCAATAGAAAGAATGATTATACCAAGGCAAGTCAAAAGAGAATTTTTCTTTCCGAAGTTTTCGCTGAATATCAAAACAAGGATAAAAACCAATGTCAATGCAGACAAAACCGTGAGTACAAAGTCACCGGAATTAACGCTCAAAGAAGCAAGTGAGAAAATCTGTGCTATTGCAAACAACAAACCAAATGAAAAGTAAAACTTTGCAACTTTTTTGCCGTAGCCCATAAATATGTAAATAACTGCGGCTATAAGAGCAATCATCTTAAATACAGCGGCGATTATTGTTGAAAAATTAGCATCGGCATTTATGATGCTCATAACGCACAAAAACAGTCCTGCTGCGATGAATACAAGATTTACGATAAGAATGGCATTTAATGTCGGTAATTTTGATTTGAACATAAAATTTCTCCTTTTTCATTGCATTTACTTTAGTAGTTCAAAAACCTCTTACAATATAACACAATAGAATAGATTTGTAAACACAAAAAACACCGCTTACGCGGTGTTTTTAATGTTAAAAATAGATATCAGTCTGATGTATAAGGCAACAAAGCAAGGTGACGAGCACGCTTGATAGCAACTGTCAACTTACGCTGATGTGCTGCACAGGTACCTGTTACTCTGCGGGGCAAAATCTTTGCACGCTCTGACATATAGCGACGAAGCCTTGCGATATCCTTATAATCAATGTTTTCAACCTTATCTACGCAAAATCCGCAGACTTTTCTGCGTTTTCTGTTATTCATAGGTCTATCAGCCATAATAATAATTCCTTTCAATAGGTATTAACGGATTAAAACGGTAAATCATCATCAAGAGGCATTTCCTGAAAATCATCAGGAGCACCGGCTGAATATGTCGGTGCAGGTTCAGACGGTTGTGAATAATCGTTTCTTTCATAAGAAGTGTATGATGAAGAGTCTCTACGCTCGCCTGTAAATGAAACATTATCGACTACAACCTCGATAGCGGTACGGTTAGTACCGTCTTTTGCCTGATACTGTCTTGATTGTAACTGTCCGTCTACTGCAATAAGAGAGCCTTTTCTGAAATTACGGCAAACAAACTCGGCAGTTCCACGCCATGCGACTATATCGAAAAAGTCTGCTTGACGCTCTCCACCCTGTTTTACATAACTGCGGTCAACCGCAATTCGAAAAGATGTTACAGCGATACCGTTATTCGTTGTTTTAAGTTCGGGGTCGGCTACGAGCCTACCCATTAAAATTACTCTGTTAATCATAGTGCTGTCCTTTCGTTCGTGACTCAAAGAGTCAAATTACTCATTCGTCTTTTAGTATTATTCTGCGTCTTCTTGTACGGGCTCTTCGGCTACGGGTTCTTCAACCGCTTCGGTTACGGGTTCTTCTACTGTTTCTGCTACTTCTTCTACTTCTGCCGGCTCTTCTTCCTTAACTTCGGATTTCTTTGCGCGAGCGGGCTTTTTGGGAGCAGCAACAACTTCTTCATCGTCAGATTTTCTGATGATGAGTGAACGCATAATGCCGTCGGTAATCTTGTAAACACGGTCAAGTTCTTTAGGGAAATCAGCCTCGGACTCAAAGTTCATAAGAACATAGTAGCCTTCTGACTCTTTGTTAATAAGATAAGCGAGTTTACGCTTGCCCCACTCATCAACTCCCTGCAATGTGGCGTTTTTCTCAATTAATGCCTTGAACTTCTCGATAAGAGCTTGGATGCCCTCTTCGCCCTGTTTCATTGAGATAACCATTACTGTTTCGTAGTTAGCCTTTAATGCCATATTGAACACCTCCTTGTGGACTTTGGCACCGTATTCTCTACGGTGCAAGGATATAAAAATCTCTGATACAGGCAAATTTTCACCTATAACAGAGTCATTATATACACATTGGCTTTTTTTGTCAAGTGTTTTTGCACGGACTATTTCTTATATTTATATATACATATTATAATTGACATTTTGCACAAAACTTTCTTAAGATATGCAAATAAATTTGACGCTTTAAATCTTTAACGCTCGTTGACTTTAAAGCGTTAAAGTGCTATACTGTCAACTGTGAGATATAATATTATGTTTTTAAGGGTGCTTACTGAACTTTTAAAAGTCTTTTTGCATTTTCGCTGAATATCATTCTTTTTTCTTTTTCGGAAATATTCAGGGAGTTCACCTTTTCTATATAATCACTTTGGTCATTCCAAGGAGAGTCGGTAGCAAAAAGAATTTTATCCGCACCGTGACGATTGATTATATCAACTATCTTCTCATTACTCAATGTTATAAAGGCATTGCTGATATCGAGATAGCAGTTCTTGCCTATCATGTATTTATATAAATCTTCGGTATTTTCCATTTCGCCGAGGTGAGCAAAAACGATAAACGGTTCTTTGAAGTTCGTTCTTCTTTCAACTTCGTACAGCATATTAGAAGCACGCTTAGAGGGACAATGAACGATATCGTAGGCAGGGTCTTTTCCCGAATGAGTTACAACGAGCATAGAAAGTTCGGCACATTTTGCAATGATTTTAATATATTTTTCATCGTCGATAAATGTTTCCTGATAATCGGGATGGATTTTTATTCCTCTTATCCCCTGCGATTTCAGATATTCGAGTTTGGCATCAATATCTTCTTCATCGGGATGAATTGCACCGAATGAAATTATTTTTTTGTTTTCCTTGTTCATCATAATTGCAGAATTGTTTATCGTATCAAACTGGCCTACTCTTGTTTGCACAGGTAAAACGATGCTTAAATCCACATCGGATTTATTAAGGCTTTCTTTTAATCCGCTTAAAGTACCGTCGGTATAGTAAGCATATCCCGAACTTTTTGACAAGGCATCTACCGTTTTCTTTGCTATTTTGTCGGGATACACATGGGTGTGAAAATCAATTATCATATTTTTCATCCTTTCTTTTTCAATTTTACATTAATTTGCATTCATTATTTTTCTAATACTGAATTATATTCATAAAGGAGAGTTATACAATGGATATGTTAATTAAAATCATCTTTTTAGTCGCTTTCTTCGCTGTTATGATTGGCGTAGGAATCTACTGCAGAAAGCAAGCCACCGATGTAAACGGCTTTGTACTCGGCAGCAGAAATGTCGGCCCGTGGCTGACTGCTTTTGCTTTCGGGACTTCGTACTTTTCGGCTGTTATCTTTGTCGGCTACGCCGGACAGTTCGGTTGGAAATACGGTATGGCGGCTACATGGATCGGTATAGGAAATGCTCTTATCGGCTCACTTCTCGCTTGGAAACTTCTCGGCAGAAGAACAAGAGTTATGACACAGCATCTTTCTTCCGCTACTATGCCCGACTTTTTCGGTAAAAGATTTGACTCAAAGGCTTTGAAAATCGCCGCTGCGGTTATTATCTTTGTTTTCCTTATTCCCTACACCGCTTCCCTTTACAACGGGCTTTCAAGACTTTTTGAAATGGCTTTTCATATTGACTATACATACTGCGTTATCGGTATGGCAGTGCTCACAGGTATTTATGTTGTTGTCGGCGGATATATGGCTACTGCTATCAACGACTTTATTCAAGGTATCATTATGCTTTTCGGTATCGTTGCCGTTATCGTTGCTATTATGCTTTCAAAAGGCGGTATCAGCGAGGCTGTTGCACAACTTTCTCACCAGTCGGTACAAACTGCGGCAGGCACAACATTCAACGGTGCTTTCACTTCCTTCTTCGGTCCGGACTTCTTCGGACTTTTCGGTGTTGTAATACTTACATCACTCGGAACTTGGGGACTTCCTCAAATGGTGCAGAAATTCTACGCCATCAAAAGTGAAAAATCCATCAGCACAGGTACTATCGTTTCCACAGCATTTGCTGTTATCGTTGCAGGCGGTTGTTATTTCCTCGGCGGTTTCGGCAGAATTTTCACAACACAGGAAGCAGTTGACCAAAACGGTTTTGACTCTATTATACCCTCAATGCTTGAAAACCTTTCTCCGGTACTGATTGGTGTTGTTGTTATACTCGTTCTGTCTGCAAGTATGAGTACACTTTCGAGCCTTGTTCTTACATCAGGTGCTACACTTACTCTTGACTTTATCAACCCGATATTCAAAGGAAAAAGTGCAGAGGGCACAATGACCGAGAAATCAAAAATGAGATGTATGAGAATACTCATTGTCTTCTTTATTGCTGTTTCTGCTTTGCTTGCTATTATTCAGGCTAAATCTTCTGTTACATTTATTGCACAACTTATGGGTATATCGTGGGGTGCACTTGCCGGTGCTTTCCTTGCTCCGTTCCTCTATGGCTTGTATATGAAGAAAACTTCAAAAGCAGCCGTTTGGGTAAGTTTTGCTTTGGGCGCAGGAATTATGATTGCCGATATGGCCTGCAATTTTACAGGTAATGTTTTCATCAGCCCGTACTTTACTTCTCCGATAAATGCCGGCGTACTTGCAATGTTAGCAAATCTTGTATTAGTTCCAATTGTTAGTTTAGTATTTCCTAACAAAAATCAAGAATCAGTTAATAACATATTTAGTTGCTTCGATAGAAAAGTTACTGTTAGTTCTAAACATGCTATAGGTGATGAAGAAACAAGCAATAATTAATTAATAATTTTTTAGGGGGATAATATGAAAAAATTAGGTTTAATTTCAATATGTACAATAACGGGACTTTATTTATTGCTTGCCGTAATATTAGTTTTAATATTTAGTATATTCGAGATTCCTGTAGCCTTCGGATTGTTGATTTCATTAGTGTTGATTGTAATACAATTTTTAATTGGTCCTTTTATAACAGATATTACAATGAAACTTTTTTATAAAGTAGACTTTAATTATGAAACGCCAGATTATTTAAGAACATTTATTGAAGATACTTGTAAAGAACATAATATGAAATATCCAAAACTCGGCTTTATTAATGATGGTGCACCAAATGTTTTTACATATGGCAGAGTGAAAAATGATGCAAGAATCATCTTATCAAAAGGTATCTTTGATCTGTTAGATGAAGAAGAAATTAAAGCCGTCGTAGCTCACGAAATTGGTCACGCTACTCATTATGATATGTTACTTATGACTGTCGTTCAAATGATTCCACTAATCTTTTTAGGTGCTGCTAATGCACTAATAAGATCTTCATCAAATCCTAAAAAGACAACATCTAACAGTAGCAGTAAAAGCGATAGTGAAGGAATCATCGTCCTTATCGGTTTAATTTGTATGTTGATATATATTATTTCTGAATATATAGTTTTATGGTTATCAAGATCTAGAGAATACTACGCAGATGAATTTTCAGCAAGAACTACAAAAAACCCTGCTGCGCTAAGTTCAGCTTTAGTAAAAATAGGTTTTGGTCTTACAACTGCTAAAGTTGATAAAAATAAAAAACATTTTGTTGGTGATAATACTACTTTAGGTATATCAGATAAAAGTTCGAGCCAAGCAATCACTGCATCAGCATGTTCTTTTAATGGCGAAGCAAATAAAGTTTCAATCAAAAAGGCTATGCGTTGGGATTTATTTAACACTTGGGCAAAATGGTATGAATTGAACGCAACACACCCACTTGTATCAAAAAGAATATTAGAACTTGCAAAATATTCGAAAGAATTCAACCAAGAACCATATATTGATTTCACAGAAAAGAAAGAAAAAAGTTATGTGCCTCAATTTGCACTTGAAGTTTTTTTATGTGTTATTCCTACTATATTATTTATTGCAGCAATTGTATTATTCTTCATTGTAATAGCAGTAAATCCAAACACCCCATTATATATTATTCCATCTGCTTTAGCAGTACTTGGCATGTTAGTATCGTTTATTAAATTCTTCTATAGACATCCTAAAAACTTCAGCGACGAAACAGTTGAAAGCTTAATGGAAAGAATAGAAGTATCAGATATGAAAGCAATCCCTTGTAAACTTAAAGGTGAATTAATTGGGCGCGGAGATCCAGGTTGTATCTTCAATGAAGACTTTGTAATCCTTGATGATACAGGACTTGTATTACTAAACTACAAACAACCATTAAAATTCTGGGATAAATTATTTGCTTTATTTGGAACTAAAAAACACATTGGAAATGAAGTTGAAATTACAGGTTGGTTTAGGCGTAATCCAGTACCTTATATTGATATGTTAGAGTTTAAGTCAAGTGGTAAAACAAAGAAATTATATTCCTATATAACCGGCTTAATTGTTAGATGTATTTTTGGAGTAATCTTCTTAGTACTTTTAATATTAGCAGCTATGGCTTTACTATAAGCTAAGAAATAACTTAGGTTTATATTATCTTAATTATTTTTTGAATAAAATTAGAGTGAGGTAAAAACATTATGATGTTTCAAAAAGACATAGAAACAATGCCGAGAAAAGAAATTGAGGCATTGCAACTTGAAAGACTGAAATGGGTTGTAAATTACTGCTACAACAATGTTGCACTCTACAACAAAAGATTGACAGAATGTGGCGTTTTTGACGGCAGTAAAATCAAAAAATTATCCGATATTAAATACATTCCTTTCACTACAAAGGATGATTTTCGTGATAACTATCCGTTTGGACTTATGGCGTGCGATATGAAAGATATCATCAGAATTCACGCTTCCTCCGGTACTACAGGAAAGCCCACAGTCGGCGTATATACCAAAGAAGATATTGACGCTTGGTCTGACCTTGTAGCAAGAGTTGCCGTTGCCGGCGGAGTAACAGCAGATGACATTATCCAAATCAGTTTCGGATACGGACTTTTCACAGGTGCTTTAGGTCTTCACTACGGTATGGAAAAAATCGGCGCTACGGTAATTCCTGCATCTTCTGGCAACACAGACAAACAACTTATGATGATGCGTGACTACGGTGTTACAGGACTTGTATCTACTCCGTCATACGCTGTATATCTTTCAGAGGCTGTTAAAGAAGCAGGCTATCCTCTCTCCGACTACAAACTCAAACTCGGTATTCTCGGAAGCGAGCCTTGTACTGTTGCTATGCGTACTCAAATTGAAGAAAACTTCAATATCAGAGTATCAGATAACTACGGTATGACCGAACTCGGTGGTCCCGGTGTCAGCGGTGACTGTGAAGCAAGAGACGGTATGCACTTTGCTGAAGACCAGTTCCTCCCCGAAATCATTGACAACGAGTCAGGCGAAAGGCTCGAGGAAGGTGAAGTCGGCGAACTCGTTGTTACCACTTTGACAAGAAAAGGTATGCCTGTACTCCGCTACAGGACAAAAGATATTACAAAACTGAACTACCAGCCTTGTTCTTGCGGTAGAACTCATGTAAGAATGGCAAAGACTATGGGAAGAACTGATGATATGCTCATCATCAAGGGCGTTAATGTCTTCCCCACACAGATTGAAAATATACTTATCGGTATTGAAGGTATTGCTCCTCACTACCAACTTATTATCACAAGAAATAACTACAAAGACTCTCTTGAAATCAAGGTTGAACTTGCAAATGAACAGTTGCTTGAAAACTACAAACACCTTGCAGATTTGCAAAAGAAAATCGAAGCACAGATGCACTCTATTCTCGGACTTCGTACAAAAGTAACTTTGGTTGCTCCGAAGTCTCTTGAAAGATTTCAAGGAAAAGCAAAGAGAATTCTTGATTTAAGAAACGCATAAGAGGTAAGATATGAAGAAACTTTTGATTGGTAATGCGGCTATCGCAAGAGGTTTATACGAAGGTGGCTGCTCGCTTATTTCGAGTTACCCGGGTACACCGAGTACTGAAATTACAGAAGAATTCGCAAAATTTTCTGATACATACTGCGAATGGGCACCTAATGAAAAGGTCGCTATGGAAACCGCTTTCGGTTCATCTCTCAATGGCAAAAGAAGTGCCTGCTGTATGAAACATGTCGGACTTAATGTAGCGGCTGACCCGCTGTTTACTATGTCGTACACAGGCGTCAACGCAGGACTTGTTATCTGTGTTGCTGATGACCCCGGTATGCACTCATCACAAAATGAACAAGACTCAAGACACTATGCTATTGCATCAAAAATCCCTATGCTTGAGCCTTCGGATTCGGAAGAATGTCTTGAATTTTCTAAACTTGCTTTTGAGATTTCGGAAAACTTTGACACCCCTGTTTTCATCAAAACCTGCACAAGAGTTGCTCATTCACAGAGCATTGTTGAAATCGGTGAGCGTACCGAAGTTACAAAAGAATATGTAAAAAACGGTGCTAAATACATTATGATGCCCGGTAACGCTATTAAGAGACATCCTTTTGTTGAAGAACGCACAAAGGCACTCACGGAATATGCAGACACTTCGGGTATCAACAGAATTGAAAAAGCAGAAAACGCTGAATTCGGTATCATCACTTCAAGCACTTCTTACCAATATGTTAAAGAAGTTTTCGGTGACTCTGTTTCTGTACTCAAATTAGGTATGGTAAATCCGCTTCCGATAAACCTTATCAAAGACTTTGCAAAAATTGTCAACAAGATTTATGTTGTTGAAGAATTAGACCCGATTATTGAAAATCACTGCAAATCAATCGGCGTTGAAGTTACAGGAAAAGATGTTTTCTCAATTTTGGGAGAATTCTCGCAAAAATCAATAGCAAAAGCATTTAATCTTCAAGATAAATATTCAGTTGACCTCGATACACAAATTCCCGTAAGACCTCCGATGATGTGTGCAGGATGCCCTCACAGAGGAATGTACTATGTACTTGCTAAAAATAAAGTTACGGTTTTGGGCGATATCGGATGTTACACTTTGGGCGCACAGCCTCCCCTTTGCGCTTTGGACTCTACGCTTTGTATGGGCGCTTCGGTATCTAGTATTCACGGCTTTAACAAAGCAGGCGGTACTGACAGTGAGCAGAAAACAGTTTGTG
>JAZLJE010000012.1:0-7180 GCA_045617705.1 Ruminococcus sp. | reverse complement strand
GAAAACGGTACAGAATGTCGAAACTACGGTGGGCTTGACGGTATTCCCGAATGCAAAAAACTTATGGCAGATATGATGGGCGTTGAGCCTTCTATGGTTATGGTCGGAGGAAACTCATCGCTCAATATGATGTTCGACACTATCGCTTGCTTTATGACTACACCCGTTTGTGCCGGTGCAAAACCGTGGTACGAAGTCAAAGACAGAAAATTCTTGTGTCCCGTACCGGGATATGACCGTCATTTCGGTGTTACCGAGTATTTCGGATTTCAGATGATACCGATACCTATGACGGACTTCGGTCCTGATATGGATATGGTTGAAGAACTGATAAAAGACGAGAGCGTAAAAGGTATGTGGTGCGTTCCGAAGTATTCCAATCCGCAGGGTATCACATATTCCGACGAAACAGTAAAACGTATTGCAAACTTGAAACCCAAAGCATTTGATTTCCGCATTATGTGGGATAATGCATATTGTATTCACGAATTGACAGATACACCTGATAAACTCCTCAACATTTTTGATGAAATCAAGAATACCGACAACGAAGATTTGGTTATCGGCTTTTGCAGTACATCAAAGATTTCTTTCCCCGGCTCCGGTGTTGCTGCACTTTTCGCATTTGAAAACAATATGAAAGTTCTGAAAAATAAATATAAATATCAGACAATCGGCTACGATAAACTCAATATGCTCCGTCATGTAAGATTTTTCAAAGATATCGACGGTATGAAAGCACACATGCAAAAGCATAAAGAAATTTTACAGCCTCGTTTTGAGATGGTCATCTCCAAATTGAAAGAAAACCTCGACGGACTCGGAGTTATCGAATACCGTGTACCAAACGGCGGTTACTTTGTTTCCGTAAATGTTATGAAAAATACTGCAAAAAGAGTTGTAGAACTTTGCAAAGAAGCAGGTGTAACCCTGACAAACGCAGGCGCAACTTATCCGTATGGGGCAGACCCGAATAACTCAAATATCCGTATCGCCCCGACATTCCCGTCCCTTGAAGATTTGTCAAAAGCGATGGATGTATTCTGTATCTGCACAAAACTGGCGGCAACAGAAGAATTATTAAAATAAATATTGATGATGTTTTAAATGCCCTTTTTGATTTTTCAAAGAGGGCGTTTTTGCTTTTTCGGAAAAAATGAATATTTTTTTATCAATCTTAACAAGAATTATTGACTTTTTGACGAAAAAAAAGTATAATACATCTGTTATGGCTGTAAGTATATGCAGAAGCACAATATTTTATATTTTGTGACTGATTACATACGGCACACAATATATATGGAGGTCCAAGGCATGAAAAGAATACCCAAGCCTGTATTCTTCATCGTGGCAATTCTGATTCTTGCTTTTGCGGCTACTGCTGTATTCGGCGTCAAGTATTACGACGGCGATATACAGAAGACCGTGGTAAAGGGAATTGAAGACATCCGATGGGGAATTGACATCCGTGGCGGTGTAGAGGCAACATTTAAGCCTGCCGATAACTACGATGCCACAGATGAACAGTTAGACTCTGCGAAGTCTATCATTGAAACCCGTATGGTTTCAAACGGAATCACTGACTACGAACTTTACGCTGACTATTCAAGTGACCGTATTATTGTTCGTTTTCCGTGGAAAGAAGACGAAAAAGATTTTGACCCTGTAGCGGCTATTGACGAACTCGCCGCAACAGCAAAACTGACTTTCCAAAACACCTCCGGCGAAGTGCTGATGGACGGTTCCGCCGTTAAGACAGCACAGGCAGGTGTCAACACCGAGTCAGGTTCTTCCACAGAATATATGGTAATGCTTGAACTCAACGACGAAGGTGCACAGACCTTTGCCGATATTACCGAGCAATATTTGAACCAACAAATTGCCATCTATATGGATGACATCCAGTTGTCTGCTCCGACAGTACAAGCAGTAATCACAGGCGGACACGCTCAAATTACAGGTAACTTCACAGCGGAAGAAGCAGTAGAACTCGCTAACCAAATCAACGGCGGTGCGTTGCCGTTCTCTTTGGAAACAGCATCATACAGTTCCATAAGCCCGACACTCGGTTCAAACTCACTCACAGCAATGGGCTATGCCGCTGTAATTGCAATTATCTTAATCGCTTTGTTTATGATAATCCGCTACAGAGTTCCCGGTTTTGTTGCAGTTATCGCACTTATCGGACAACTTGCACTTTCTATTGCCGCTGTAACTCGTTATTTCAATGTTTTCACTTCATTTACGATGACCTTACCCGGTATTGCAGGTATGATTTTGTCAGTCGGTATGGGTGTTGACGCTAACATCATTACAGCCGAGCGTATTAAAGAAGAATTCTATTCAGGAAAGACTCTCGACGCTGCTATCGAAAAAGGTACAAAGAACTCTCTTACCGCTATCATTGACGGTAATATGACAGTTGTTATCGTATCCATCATACTTATGCTTGTATTCGGACCGAGCAACATCCTTAGTTGGATATTCGGCGCTTCGACAACAGGTACTATTTATGCCTTTGGTTATACACTCTTGATGGGTGTTATCTCCAACTTTATCATGGGCGTATTCCTTTCTCGTGTTATGCTCAAGAGCATTGTGGGCATCAAATGCCTTCGTAAAAAATGGCTGTTTGGAGGTGAAGGCAAATGAAAAAGAAAGATTTAAACTTCATCGGTCACAGCAAAATTTTCTTTGGTATATCAATAGCAATTATTGTTATCGGTATCATTTGTAACATCATCTTCGGCGTTACTCTTGACATCCAGTTCAAGGGCGGCTCGATTATCTCTTACGGTTTCTCGGGAACAGTAGACGAGAGCCAACTAAAAGATGTAATCCAGGAAGCCACACCGAACAACACCGTTACATTCACAATTTCTCAAGATATTATGAACAACACCGAAAACAGCGATGCCTATGTTATCGACATCCAGTTTAGCGGTGAAGATGCTATCTCAACAGCCGACCAACAGGTAATTACCGACAAACTCACTACAGAGTTTCCGGACAACAAATTTGAATATATGGAAACTAACTCCGTTGAGCCTTCAATGGGTACAAAATTCCTGTTCAAATGCTTGACCGCTGTTGCTATCGCGTCAATTTTGATGGTACTTTATGTAACAATCCGATTTAAGAAAATCGGCGGTCTTTCTGCCGGTGTAATGGCACTTGTAGCATTGTTCCACGATGTAGCAATGATTTACTTTATGTATGTCATCTTCCGTATGCCGATTGACTCGAACTTTATCGCGGTTGTACTTATGATTCTCGGTTACTCGCTGAACGATACTATCGTCGTATATGACCGTGTTCGTGAAGAACGCAGAATTATGGGACCGAAGACAGATATCGCAGATGTGTTCAACCACTCTGCATCAAGAGTTATGTCCCGTACTATTGCAACATCAGTAACAACTTTGGCTGCTATCGCAGTTGTATATGTTGTTGCCGTTATCTTCTCGCTTGACTCTGTACAGAGTTTTGCACTCCCGATGATGATTGGTGTTGTTTCCGGTTGTTATTCGTCACTTTGTATCGCAGGACCTCTTTGGGTTATGTGGAAAAAGCGCACACCGAAAACAAAATAAAAAAGCATTTCAAAACCTCTCCTTTCGGAGAGGTTTTTTGCTTTTATAAGATATTATCTATCAGCGGTTTTTCACTTTTGGAAAGTGAAAGCAGTTGAAGTTTTGTTTTTGCAGAAAGGGCAAGAAACTGGGCGTTGTTAGTTGACTTTGAATACTCTTTCAGCATTGCGATATTGCCCGAAATGTTGTCGATATCCGAGTGAAGCAAAAAAGCGTTGAAAACCCTGTCTGTATCTTCAAACCTGTTTTCAAGGCGACACAGCATATCGTATGCGTCTTCTCTGTCGTTTTGTGAGATTTTTTTATCTATTTCATCAAGAGCGTAGATGTGTTTTTGAACACTGCTTGTAACATAAATATATTCACAGGCACATATTATCCCGACAATAACAAGCAAAAATATCGCTATCCACAGCCTTTTCAATTGTTTTGTTCCTCCTTTTTCAGGATGCTGAGACTTCCGTTTGTTTCCATAATGCCGTACTTCACATCTTTTGTATCAAAGACCTCTTGTTGCCTTAAAAGTGAGTCGAGGTCTTCGTAAGTAATCCGAAGTTCAGATAAGGCTTTTTCGTCAACTTTGCCGTTATTTATTACAACTATCGGATTTCCGCAGATAAGTTTATGAAATTTTTTGCTTTTCATCATAATAACCGAAACGATAACTTCAATGGCGACTAAAACCAGAATAGGCACAAGCCCCGAAATCATCGGTTGTGCGGTGTTTTGCATCGGTATTGCGGCAATATCCGAAACGATAAGGGTAATAACAAATTCGCTTGTTGTCATATCGCTTATCTGGCGTTTTCCCATTATCCTGACGGCAAGGGTTACAAAGGCGTACAAAAGCACAGTTCGTATAAGAATAATCAGCATTTTATCACCAAAACTATTTTGTGCGCAGTTTTGAAAATTATGCCAATGAAAAAACTGTAAAATTCTTATGCATTTATGCAAAAAATGTGCATATTTTTACATATAATTTCTTTATTAGGTTTAAAAATAATACGCGTTTTGGTATAATCAATCTGTATAGGTATATTCATTTGTGAAAGTGGGGCAAAGTATGACAAATTCAGAATACAGCGTAAGTTTAACAAAACTGATTGACGAAATAGGACTCTCGGCATATTATCTTCCGAAACCGTCTGACGAGATTTTTGTATGTTCAAACGATATCGACAGACCGGGACTTGAACTTGTCGGATATCTGAAATACTACGACAACACTCGAATTTTGGTATTCGGTATGACCGAAATGTCTTTTTTGGAGAGATACAGCGAGGAAGAACAGAAAAAATATCTTGAACCGTTGTTCGAACTTTCTCCGCCTGCGTTGATTGTCGCCCGTGATTTAGAGCCGTCCGCGGTTATGCTCGAATGTGCAAAGAAATATGCTATTCCGCTGCTTACAACATCGGACACAACAAGCGAAGTATCGGCGGCTATCGTTTCATACTTGAGCGTTGAACTTGCTCCGCGTATTACACGCCACGGGGTTTTGGTCGAAGTCTACGGCGAAGGTTGTTTGCTTATCGGTGACTCCGGTGTCGGTAAATCCGAAACCGCTATCGAACTTATCAAAAGAGGTCACCGCCTTATCGCCGACGACGCTGTCGAGATAAAAAGAGTTTCCAAAAAATCTCTTGTCGGCTCATCTCCCGAAAATATACGCCACTTTATCGAACTTCGCGGTATCGGTATCATCAATGCCCGCCGTATTTTCGGTATGGGTGCCGTAAAAGTCAGCGAAAAAATCGATATGGTTATCAATATGGAACTTTGGGACTCCACAAAGGTCTATGACCGTATGGGTATGGATAACGAATATATGGAGATTTTGGGTATCGAAGTCCCTGTTGTTACAATCCCCGTTAAGCCAGGCCGTAACCTTGCTATCATCATCGAGGTTGCCGCTATGAACCATCGTCAGAAGAAGATGGGCTACAACGGAGCGAGAGAACTTTTGCAGAATTTGGGTATGGATATCAGCCCCGAAGATATAAGCAGAAAACAAATTGACACTAATTGGTAAAGCGGGATTATTATGAAAATTATTGCGGATTTGCATACACATTCAATAGCATCTACACACGCTTTTTCCACCGTAACGGAGAACATTTCTTTTGCAGCACAAAAAGGCTTGTACGCTATTGCTTTGACCGACCACGGCAGAGCAATGGACGGTGCACCCGGTGCATATTACTTTGAGTCATTGCCTGTTATCGACAAAGAGATTATGGGTGTTCGCGTCTTAAAGGGAATGGAAGCAAATATAATTGATTATAACGGCAAACTTGATGCAGATAAAAAACTGCTTTCAAGACTTGAATGGGTTATTGCATCAATGCACACGATAACCTTGTTCGGTGAGCCGTCTGTTGAAAATTGCACAAATGCTTATCTTGCTGTTTGTGAGAATAAGGATGTAAATGTAATTGCTCATTCGGGTTCCGATTACTTTAAATACGACTATGAAACGGTAGTAAAAGCCTGTCGTGATACCGGTACTTTGATTGAGATAAATAACTCTACATTTTCTTCACGCAGAGATACCGTGAAAAATTGTGTTGAAATTGCCAACCTTTGCAAAAAGCACGGTGCAAGAGTTGTTGTCAATTCGGATGCACATTTCTTTACATCTATCGGCAGATTTGACTCATCTTTGAAAATGCTTGATGAACTTAATTTCCCCGAAGAACTTGTCGTGAATTCAAGCATAGAGAATTTGCAAAAATATATGAGAGAAAAAGGTATTGCCATTTGATTTCGGAGGTCTTATGTTGAGCGTTGACAAAACAGAAAACCTGATAAATATTTTAAAATCCTTAAGCACAGAATATATTGAAAATGAGCCGATGAAAAATCATACAACTTTCAAAATCGGCGGTAACGCGGATATTTTTGTCAAAGTGCTTGACGAAAATTCGCTGAGTTTTCTTGTATCATACTGCATAGAAAATGATATTGACTACTTTATTCTCGGCAAGGGCAGTAATATTCTCGTCAGCGATGACGGACTTAATAAGGTTGTAATAACTTTAGACGGAGAGTTTAAGAATATAGAAGTAGACGGCGAAACAATAAAATGCGGTGCAGGTGTTGCCTTGTCAAAACTTTGTACGGTAGCACTTGACAACTCGTTATCGGGGCTTGAATTTGCCTACGGTATACCCGGCTCTGTCGGTGGTGCAACCTTTATGAACGCAGGTGCCTACGGCGGAGAGTTTAAAGATGTTGTATCGTCTGTTGTTTGTCTTTCAAAAGAAGGAAAAATCAAAACATACGAAAAAGACGAACTCGATTTTTCTTATCGCCACAGCGTATTTTCCGACACAGGCGAGATAGTTTTATACACAACTTTTTCGCTCTGTAAAGGTGAAAAAGACAGCATAAAATCGCAAATGGATGATTATATGTTTAGACGAACATCAAAGCAACCGCTTGATTTCCCGTCGGCAGGCTCGGTGTTTAAAAGACCTGTCGGGAATTTTGCCGGTACGTTGATAGAAAAATGCGGACTTAAAGGTACAAGAGTAGGCGGTGCCGAAGTATCAAAAAAGCACGCAGGCTTTATTATCTATGCC
>JAZLJE010000011.1:0-6265 GCA_045617705.1 Ruminococcus sp. | reverse complement strand
GATTTAGCCCAAAAAAATATCGATACAGGCATGGGACTTGAAAGACTCGCCTGTGTAATGCAGGGCGTTGATAACCTTTTCCTTGTAGATACAGTAGCAAATATAATGAAACATGTCAGCGAAATCGTCGGCGTATCTTACGGTACAGATGATAAATCCGATATTTCTCTGCGTGTTATTACCGACCATATCCGTTCAACAACATTTATGATTGCCGACGGAGTTATGCCGTCAAATGAGGGCAGAGGCTATGTTTTGAGAAGACTCTTGAGGCGTGCTGCCCGTCACGGAAGAATTTTAGGCTACAAAGAGCCTTTCCTTTACAAAGTTTGCGATACCGTTATCAAAGAAAACGCTACCGCTTATCCCGAACTTGTTGAAAAGAAAGAGTATATTACAAAACTTATCAAGGTTGAAGAAGAAAACTTTGCAAAAACGATTGACCAGGGACTTAACCTTTTGCAGAGCATAATCGACGACAAGAGTATAAAGATGCTTTCGGGCGAAGATGCTTTCAAACTCAACGATACATTCGGTTTCCCGATTGATTTGACAAAAGAAATCCTCGCAGAAAAAGGCATAACCGTTGATTTGGATACATTCCAAAAACTTTTGCAGGAGCAAAAACGCAGGTCGCGTGACGCTCGCAAAAATGCAGGTGCAGATGCTTGGCTGTCCGACTCTGTTGACTTGTCCGATATAGAAAGCACCGCCTTTGTCGGCTACGATATGTATTCCTGCGATTCAAAGATACTTGCAATTATTAAAAACGGCGAGCGCGTAGACACAGCATACGAGGGCGACAAAGTTATCATTGTTGTTGACAAAACACCTTTCTATGCCGAGTCCGGCGGTCAGGTCAGCGACACAGGTACATTCAAAGCAGGCAACTGCACTATTGATGTTGACGAAGTCAAAAAAGACCACAACAAAGTATTTATGCACATTTGCTGTGTTGCAACAGGCACCATTTCCGTAAGCGATACTGTTTTGTCTGAAATCGACTTTATTTTGAGAAACAACACAATGCGTAACCATACTGCGGCTCATTTACTGCAATCCGCTTTGAGAGAAGTTTTAGGCTCTCATATCCAGCAGGCAGGCTCTTTCGTTTGTCCCGAATATATGCGTTTTGACTTTACTCATTTTTCAGCATTAACGGACAAAGAGATAAAAGAAGTTGAGTTTATCGTAAATGAAAAGATTATGGAGTCCATCTCCGTAACCTGTGTGGAAATGCCGATTGAAGAAGCAAAGAAACTCGGCGCTACCGCTTTGTTCGGTGAAAAATACGGCAATGTCGTAAGAGTTGTCACAGCAGGTGATTTCTCCCGCGAATTCTGTGGCGGTACTCATGTAAAAAATACCGCTAATTTAGGACTTTTCAAAATCAAGCAGGAAGGTTCTGTTGCAGCAGGTGTCAGAAGAATTGAGGCTGTAACAGGTTCAGGACTTTTGAATTACCTTGTCACTTTGGAAAGCGATGTAAAGAACGCAAGCGAAGTTTTGCATTTGAATAACTACAAAGAACTCGTAAGCGGTGCACAAAAAGTTGCAACCGAGTTGAAAGAAAAACAAAGAGAAATCGACACCTTAAAACAAGAACTTGCCCAAAGCAAAATTTCTTCAATAGTAGAAAATGCCGAAGAAATCGACGGCATAAAAGTTGTATCTCAAATTATGAAAGATACATCAGCCGATATGCTTCGCAGTATTTGTCAGCAGATAACAGAAAAATACGAAGACAGCGTTGTAGTCCTCGGCTCGAAGATAGGCGAGAAGTTGACATTCTGTACTGCTTGTTCAAAGAATGCCATAGCAAAAGGACTCAAAGCAGGCAATATCGTAAAAGAAGTTGCAATTCTTACAGGCGGTAACGGTGGCGGAAAACCCGATATCGCAATGGCAGGCGGAAAAGATACTTCAAAAGCAGATTTGGCAATTTCAAGCGTCAAGTCAATAATTGAGAACATTCTTAAATAAAGTATTCGGCAGGGTAAGAGATACCCTGCCGAATTTCTTATGTAAATTAAAAATATAAACAAAATAGCCTCGGAACTTTAAATTGTTCCGAGGCTTAATTTGCACAAATCAGACTGCACGAGTTACCTTACCTGAGCGTAAGCAACGGGTGCAAGCGTGTACTCGTTTGGGCGAACCGTCAACAATAGCCTTAACTCTCTGAACATTCGGCTTGAAAGTTCTGTTAGAGCGTCTGTGTGAGTGGCTGACTTTGATGCCGAATTTAACATCTTTGCCGCAAAAATCACATTTTGCCATGCTTGAACACCTCCTTCATAGATAATAAATCACATTCGTTAACTCGTATATAATAACAGAAAAATATAGAAAATGCAAGACCTTTTTTCAATTTTTTCAAATACTTGTTTTTTTTGTTATTCTGTAGTATAATACAAAATGTATAGTTATAAGTGGCATTTTATTCTTTTTTAGAAAAATGCACAAAATTTGGAGGATAATATGCTTTTTAGTTTACTTCGAGGTACACTTTCTTTTCAAGGTGCTATCGTTCAGATTATCGCAATTTTAATTGTGATTTTCCTTGTGTTGCCTTTTCATGAATGGGCTCATGCTATAACCGCTTATTTATTAGGCGATAAAAACATTATGTTTAGAGGACGATTGACACTAAATCCGATGTCCCATGTCGACCCGTTCGGCGCTTTGTGTCTTTTGCTTTTTAATTTCGGTTGGGCAAAGCCTGTCCCGATTGATACTCGAAATTTCAAGAAACCCCGTCTTTATATGGCGATTTGTGCTTTGATGGGACCTGTCGCAAATATAGTTGCCGGTATAGTCGGCGGATTTATCTTTATGGCAGTTTTGAAATTCTGCCCCGAAAGTTTCTTTGCTACCGAATTTGGCTCTTATGTTATCGTATTTTTTGAGTATTATATTCAGGTCAATGTCACACTCGCTATATTCAACCTTATCCCGATACCGCCTCTCGACGGCTCAAAAATCCTCTTTGCTTTTTTGCCTGAAGCAATAGTTGATACTATTTACAGATACAGTCAGTATTTCTTTATCCTTATATTTATCCTCTTGTGGACAGGACTTCTCGATATACCGCTTAATTTCCTTTCAAACGGACTTTTGAATTTTATTTACTGGCTGACTGCCTTGCCTTTTGGTTTTGTATAATTTTTCGGAGGGACAGTTATGGACAAAAAATTGAATACCGTGTCCTTACTGCCCGATGATGAATTGTTGCAGGAAGATGTCGATAATAGCAAATTCACATATAAATTCGATGTCTTCGAAGGACCGCTTGACTTACTTTTAACACTAATCACAAAGAATAAAATCGATATCTACGACATCTGTATTTCCGATTTGCTCGAACAGTATATGGAGCAGATTAACAAAATGAAAGAAGCGGATATGGATATTGCCTCCGAGTTTCTTGAAATGGCATCAAGACTTGTATATATCAAGTCAGTATTCCTGCTCCCGAAATATGAGGACGAGGCAGAAGAACTCAAAAAAGAACTCACAGGACAACTCCTTGAGTATCAGCAATGCAGAGAAACCGCCCTTATATTAAAGCCTTTGTACGATTTTGATACTTTCACAAAAGAACCGTCACCGGTTGAATTTGACTTAACCTATAACCGAGTTCACCCGCCGATTGATATTGTAAAAGCCTACATCAGCGCTGTAGGCAGAGGAAAACGAAAACTCCCCCCGCCGAAAAGTGCTTTTGAAGGAATTGTGCAGAAGAAAATCGTTTCCGTAAGTTCAAGGATTATCCACGTTATGCGTCGTCTTTGGCACGGAAAAAGAGTGAAATATAAAGAACTTTTCGAAGCATCAAACGGAAAAAGCGAACTTGTCGCAACTTTCCTTGCCGTTTTGGAACTTGTCAAAGGCAAGCGTGTCCGTATTGACGGCGACGGCGAAAATGCAAATGTTTATATGTTGGAGGGTGAGAGCAAATGACCGAAAAAGAATATCAAAATGCAATCGAAGCCATACTTTTTGCATCAGGTGCATCGGTCGAGATTTCCCGCCTTGCACAAACTCTTGAAGTAACAGACTCTTTTATAAAGCGAATGGCTGACGAACTTATCAAGGAATACCAAAGCCGCGACAGCGGAATAACAGTAATAAAACTTGATAAAAGTTATCAGTTGGTAAGCAAAAAAGAATATGCCGAATATATCAGGAAGGCTATGGACTTGCGCAGGAATATCCCTCTTTCGCAGGCAGCCCTTGAAGTTTTGGCTGTTATTGCCTATAACCAGCCTGTCACAAAGTCTTTTGTCGAGCAGGTCAGGGGCGTTGATTGTTCCGGCGTTATCGGAAGTTTGACAGCAAAAGACCTCATCGAAGAAAAAGGCCGTCTTGAACTCCCCGGCAGACCGCTATTATACGGCACTACCGAAAACTTCTTGAGATGTTTTTCGATTTCGTCAATAGACGAATTGCCGGATTTACCAACAACCGAAAACGGAGAGTCGCTTGAAGACAACGAAGTTGATAACCAACTTTCCATTTTTTCGTCTGAAGATGAAAACAAAGACGAAACAATAACCGCATCTGTTGAAGAAATAGTAGAATTAGCAGTAGAAGAGTAGGGTGATTCTTTGATTGCTTTGTATATTGTCCTTGCGGTTTTACTGCTTATTTTCCTTTTGCTTTTAGTAAAAATAAAGATTTTTTTCGATTATTCGGACAAACTAAAATTAACCGTAAAGTATCTTTTTATCAAGAAGACCATAGTTGCACCCGAAGAAAAAGAAAAAGCAAAGAAATCGGAAAAAAAGCCAAAGAAAGAACCGCAACAACAGGAAGAGAAAAAAGAAAAAAAGAAGAAACAGTCTTACCTTTCAAAACTGAAAGACAAAAAAGGTATTTCGGGTATAGTATCTATATTTACTTCCCTTGCGCGTATAGCAAGCGGACTTTTGAAAAATGTTTTCAAGCATATTGTTATCAAAACTTTTGATGTAGATATAGTAATTGTCGGTGATGATGCCTCGGATACAGCCTTGAAATACGGAAAACTTTGTGCAGTAATCTATCCGAGTTTGAATATTATCCTTTCGGTTACAGATACAAAGGATTATAAAATCAGCGTTATGCCCGATTTTGATGACAACGCAAAATGCAAAGTCAAAGTTTCTTCATACGCTTATGCAAGACCGATATTTTTAGTTTATCATTTGCTTATTGCAGGAGTAAAACTTCTTATTGCAAGGGCTAAATTATAATAAAATTCAATTTAAGGAGAGATAAATATGAGTGACCATCCCATTAACGGACTTATGGATACCACTTTGAGAAAAATCAAAGAATTGGTGGATGTAAACACTATCATCGGCGACCCGATTACTACTCCCGACGGCACAACCGTAATTCCGATTTCCAAGGTAAGTTACGGATTTGCTTCAGGCGGTTCCGATTTGCCGACAAAAAAGGACAACCGCGAGTGTTTTGGCGGCGGTACAGGTGCCGGCGTTACAATCAACCCGATTGCTTTCTTGTCAATTTCAAACGGAAATGTAAGACTCATTCCCGTTGAATCACACGAGGGTGCTGCCGACAGAATTGTTGATGCCGTTCCCGATGTTATCGACAAAGTTGCATCTTTCTTCAAAAAAGATAAGAAAAACGGAAAAACCGACCTCGAAAACGATATCCCCGATTTTGATGTTTAAGTTATAAATATCACTTTGCCCTAATACTCTGTATTGGGGTGGTATCTTGAAAAGAATATTTGCTTTTCTTTTGGTAATTGCTATTGTGATTTCAGTATTTTGTGTGTCAGTCTGTGCAGAAAGTGTTTCTGTTTCTGCACAGGCTTACATTCTTTATTGCACAAATAATGAGAAAATTTTACTTTCAAATAACGAAAACCTTCCTTTGCCTATGGCATCGACAACAAAGTTGATGACAACCATAATCGCGTTGGAAAGGGAAGATGTTAAGACAAAGAAAGTAAAATTTACCGAAGAAATGATAGCAGAAGGCAGTTCAATGTATTTGAAAGTAGGCGAATGTGTTACCCTCTACGACCTTTGTGTCGGTATGATGATGCAGTCGGGCAACGATGCAGCAAACGCCACTGCTATCACTATCGGTGGCAGTATCGGAAAATTTGCCGATATAATGAACGAAAAAGCAAAAGAAATAGGTATGAAAAATACCCACTTCGTAACGCCGAGTGGGCTCGATGATGAAGAACATTATTCAAGTGCTTACGATATGGCTTTGCTTATGGCTTACGCATTGAAGAATA
>JAZLJE010000010.1:0-3544 GCA_045617705.1 Ruminococcus sp. | reverse complement strand
CCACCTCCCTCGTCAGAGGGAGGCTAATAAGATATATTTAAAGTTCGGAAATACAATGCGGGCATTTTGTTGCTTCGATATCAATTTCGGATTTACAATACGGACATTTCTTTGTAGTGGGTGCAGGCTCTTCTTCGGGTTTCTTGCCGATAGACGAAAGTTTGTTGATACCTTTTACCAAGAGGAAAACTACAAATGCCATAATGATGAAGTTGATAACGGCTGTGATAAATGCACCATAACCCCAGATTGATGCACCGAGTTCGGCTGCATTTGCTGATGTTACCATAGACGCGTCTACGCCCTCGGGCAGTTTCAAAATCAAAAACTGCTCTGTAAAATCAATACCGCCGGTGAGCAATCCGATAAACGGCATAATCAAATTGTTGATAAATGCGTTTACGATGTTTTGGAAAGCAGCACCGATGATAACGCCGACTGCCAAATCCATTACATTGCCACGAAGTGCAAATTCTTTAAATTCTGCAAAAAACTTTTTCATAACTATGTACCCCTTTATTAAAATTTATTTTACGGCTTTGTGGAAAACCTTTTTGCCTTTTTTGATTACTACATAACCTTTTTCAAAATCGTCTAACGAAAGTTTCGCAAAAATTTCGGTTACTTTCATATCGTCAATCGAAACACCGCCTTGAGTGATAAGGCGTTTGCCTTCACCCTTAGACGGGATAAGAGAACATTTTAACAGCAAATCAAGAACGGAAATCTCGCCATCTGTGAAATCATCATCAGACAAAGCGGTAGAGGGCATATTCTCGGTATCGTTACCCGATACAAACAATGCTCTTGCGCCTTCCTGCGCTTTTGTTGCCTCAACTTCGCCGTGAATAAGTTTTGTTAGTTCAAAGGCGAGGACTTCTTTTGCTTTGTTAATCTCGCTGCCCTCTAACTTTGCGTACTCTTCGATTTCGTCAAGAGAGAGGAAAGTCAGCATCTTCATACATTTGATAACATCGGCGTCATCAACATTACGCCAATACTGGTAAAACTCAAAAGGTGAAGTCTTCTCGGCAGAAAGCCATACAGCGCCCTTTTGTGTTTTGCCCATTTTTTTGCCTTCGGAATTAAGTAAAAGATTTATTGTCATCGCATAGGCGTCTTTTGAAAGTTTTCTTCTGATAAGTTCGGTACCGCCGAGCATATTGCTCCACTGGTCGTCGCCGCCGAACTGCATATTACAGCCGTACTTTTGATACAAAGCATAGAAATCGTAGGACTGCATAATCATATAGTTAAATTCAAGGAAAGAAAGTCCCTTTTCCATACGCTGTTTGTAGCACTCGGCACGAAGCATATTGTTGACAGAGAAGCACGCACCGACTTCACGCAAAACTTCGACATAATTGAGGTCTAACAGCCAATCGGCATTATTGACCATAAGAGCCTTGTCGTCGGAAAAGTCGATGAATTTGCTCATTTGCTCTCTAAAGCAAGATACATTATGCTCTATCGTTTCTTTTGTCATCATTTGGCGCATATCGG
Source organism: Ruminococcus sp. (assembly GCA_045617705.1). Lineage (GTDB taxonomy): Bacteria > Bacillota > Clostridia > Oscillospirales > Acutalibacteraceae > Ruminococcoides. Next base: position 2,041 of record JAZLJE010000010.1, on the reverse strand, counting down.
TTCTGCCCGAGGGGTCGCCTATCATCGCAGTACCTCCGCCGATAAGTGCAATCGGCTTGTTTCCTGCCATTTGCAAACGCTTCATAAGGCACAACGCCATAAAGTGACCTACATGAAGGCTGTCGGCTGTCGGGTCAAAGCCGATATAAAACACTGCTTTGCCGTTGTTGACAAGTTCTTTGATTTCTTTTTCGTCTGTTACCTGTGCGATAAGTCCTCTCGCTACAAGTTCCTCATATACTCCCATTTTGGTTTCCTCCAAGGTGATAATAAATTCAGTATATCTGCAAAACAGAAAAAGGTCAAGTGACTATCTTCTTTTTCTGCCTTTATAATTTGTTGTTTTTTTCTTTTTTACTTTTGAATATTTTTCGACCAAAGACTTCGGCGCATTGATAAGGCAATGCTCACTATTCCCTATCAGGTCTTCCCTATGTACTTTGCAAAGTGCTTCTACTACAAGTTCTTTGTTTTCCTTTACATAATACTGTAGTAAGGCTCTTTGCATAGCCTTTTCGTGTTTTGACTTCGGGACATACACTTCTTCTAATGTATACGGGTCAAGCCCTGTGTAGTACATACAGGTTGAAATCGTACCCGGCGTTGGGTAAAAATCCTGCACCTGGTCGGGAAAAATCCGTTCTTTCTTCAAAAAGAGGGCAAGTTCAACTGCATCTTTTAATGTACTGCCCGGATGTGAACTCATAAGATACGGTACAATGTACTGTTCTTTTTTCGCTCTTTTTGTTTTTTCGTAAAATTTTTTGGAAAAGCGTTTGTAGGACTCTATGTAGGGTTTTCCCATTTTATCAAGAACGGCAGAAGAACAATGCTCGGGGGCAACGCGGAGTTGTCCGCTTATGTGGTGAGTTACAAGTTCGTCAAAGAACTCTTCGTCTTTGTCTTCGATAAGATAATCAAAGCGAATTCCGGAACGGATAAAGACTTTTTTAATACCTTTTATCTTTCGCAGTTCCCGCAGGATTTCGAGGTATTCTGTGTGGGATACTTCTAAATTACTGCACGGTTTCGGTGCAAGGCATTTTTTGCCTTTGCAAAGTCCCATTTCTTTTTGCAAAGTACACGAAGGCAAGCGGAAATTCGCAGTAGGTCCGCCGACATCGCTGATATAGCCTTTGAAATGTTCATTATCTAAAAATGATTTTGCTTCGTTTACTATGCTTTCTTTACTACGGCTACTTACTGCCCTACCCTGATGGTAGGCTATTGAGCAAAAATTACACGCACCGAAACAACCGCGGTTGTGGGTAATAGAAAACTCTACTTCTTTTATTGCATCGACTCCGCCGACTTTTTCATAAGAGGGATGATACCATCTTTCATACGGTAAAGAATAGACATAATCGAGTTCTTCTGTCGTAAGCGGGGGCATCGGCGGATTTTCGACTACTATCATATTGCCGTGTCGTTGGATAAGTTTTCTGCCTCTTACCGCATCGGCTTCGTCGAGTTCTTTTCTTGTAGAAATTGCGTAATCTCGCTTGCTGTCTGCCACTCGCTCGAAACTTGGCAGTTCGACAACTTTTTCTGGGACATAATCTGTTGTCTTTACGGCATAGCAGATACCTTTTATATCGTATAAATCAGGGACTTTTGCACCGTTTTTGAGCCTGCTTGCAAGTTCCATTGTCTGATTTTCACCCATACCGTAGGACAGAACATCTGCCTTTGTATCGAGCAAAACAGAGGGCTTTACACAATCGTCCCAAAAATCATAATGAGCAAATCGGCGTAAAGAGGCTTCAAGTCCGCCGATAATTATGACAGAAGAAGGAAACAGTCTTCGAACTATATTTGAATATACGGTCAACGCTCTGTCGGGGCGTTTGCCCGCTACACTGCCTGCTGTATAGGCATCTTTACTTCGTTTTCGTTTATTCACTGTATAGTGGGCTACCATACTGTCGATATTTCCGGATGTAATAAGAAAGCCTAGTTTCGGTGTGCCGAATTGCAAAAAGACTTTGTCGTCCTTTATATTCGGCTGTGGCAAAACAGCAACACGGTAGCCTTTGTCCTC
>JAZLJE010000009.1:0-17905 GCA_045617705.1 Ruminococcus sp. | reverse complement strand
ACAGAAGAGGAAAAAACCACAATTATAAATGGGGGAATTACCTTTCAAGAGTACTCAGGACTTATTGACAATTATTGCGGTAAGTATACGCTTTACAAAAATGAAGTGTTATCAAGCATTAGAAAATTAGGTGAGCATATGAGCATTAAGCAAGCCAAATATAGCCTAATGCACGATATCTGCAAATGCCCAAAAATGCAAGAGTTATTTAGAGAATTGTATATCAATGAAATTATAAAGAGGGGGATATAATGAAACACATTTTTTACGAAACCCACGTTAAGCCTTTACGCTATGTCAAAAATTTCCTTTTACTTCACGATTTAAGCGAGGAGTTGACCGACTTTGAAATTAAATGGATGAAGAAGAAAATTAACGAAAGCACCCGTGCATATAAAGACAATCCCCTAATCATAAGAGGAAAAAAGGAAGTATACGCACATATTAAAGAGGGCAATATATTATTAACCGCTATATGGTTAAATGCCCTTATCAACACAGTAAAGAAACAGGCTTAACCAAAAGGCTTTAAAGCCTTTTATAGATACCCTGTAAAGGATGTCTATAAAAGCCTTTACAGGCTTTAGAAATTAGGCGGTTATACATTGTATGACTTCCATAAACCTATTGAGGTTATTTCGATTTTGTTCTTTGAAAACTTATACCTGTTGTTAGATTGTGCGAAAAGCACGCATTAGCCCAACTATCTTATTTTGCTTTGATAGGCGGATTATGCCCTATTTAGGGCGGATAAACTAAAAGCAATAATTATATACTTTTGGGGTCTGTTTTTGGTGCGTATAGTGTGTGCCCGATACTTCTTTAATAGCAATATGTCACGGCTTGAGGTTCACAAAAAGGAGGCAAAAAGAACCTTGAACAAGTGCCAAGAGTATCCCCAAACTCACAGAGTCCCTGTAACAACAGGGGCAACAACACAAGCGGAAAAGTTAAGCCACGGGATGGGGTTTAGCGTATCCAAAAAGCCAAGCAATAACCAATCAAAAATGACTCATTGTAGCCTTTGTTAGTACGCTTTTTATACTCGCAATTTTTGGTTATTGATAGGTTTTTTAAGCCAATTTGCCTATGGGTCAAAATGGTTTAAAAAGCCTATATAGGCTTAAGTTTTTGTAAAAGGAGGACAAATAAATTATGACTACAAAAACAAACAAAATGACTCAAAACGATTATGTAACAATGAAGAAAAATCAGATTTTAGAGGACATCTCCGCCCAATTTATCAACGGATTGGAGGAAAAAGGGCTTCAATTCTTTAATGATTGGTCGCCTAATGTCAACTCAAAAAACGGTGTGAGCGGTTATGAATACACAGGGCTAAACGCACTCGCCCTGTCTTTTAACGGCTTTGCAGACTCTCGCTATTATACCTTTAATCAAGCGGAAGCATTGAAGCACAAAGTTAAAAAGGGCGAAAAGTCAACGCATTTAGTACAGAAATACGGGCAGATTTACGATGAAAAAGAGGAAAAGTTTATAACTGTGCGGTGGGGTGAATTTTTCGCAAAGGAAAACGAAAAGAAGAAGAAAAAGATTGTTAATCGCATTATGTATGTATTTAATGCGGAACAGTTAGAGGGGATGAAACTTGAAAAAGAGGCTACCCCTAAATTTTCAGATAAAGCCGTAAAAAAGATTGCGGAAGCCATAGGAGTTGATTATGTGGCGGGTAGCAAATATAAAGCCCCTTGTTATGTTCCAAATGAACATAAAGTTTATATGCCATCAATCGCCCTTTTCAAATCACAAAAGGGGATGTTTTCAACCGCTTTTCACGAATTAAGCCACGCTACCGCTAAAGCCTTAAAGCGTAACATTTATAACGCCTTTGGCACTAAAAATTATGCTTTTGAGGAACTTGTGGCGGAGATGTCATCCGCTATTCTGTGCCGTTACTTTGGCGTAAATAACAAAGTTACAGACAACAACAAAGCCTATGTTAAATCTTGGGTAAGGAAGTTAAAGGATGATAAGAACGCCATTTTAAACGCCTACAAACTCGCAGAACAGAGCGCACTTTATATAATCGCAAGCCTTAACGGTGAGGAATTTGAAATTCGTGAATTGTTTGAAGCCAAGGAAGAAGAACCACAGGAAGAGCCAAAAAAGACTCGCAAAACCACAAAGACAGTCAAGGAAACAAAGACCGAAACAGTAAAGGAAACAAAGAAAACTCGCAAGACTGAAAAGGTTGAAGATACTGTTAAATTACTTGAAACAGGTGAATATTACGCACTCGGTAAAGAGGGCAAGGCATTGTTTAACGGTTACTTAATCGAAAATAACGGCAGATTATACGGGGTTTCAAAGCAGAACATCAACGGCAAAAAGGTTACAACCTCAAAGTATGTATTTACAATCACAGACATTGAAACAGGCTTAATTATCTCAAATATGTTTAACGATGAAATCACAAACGCAAAGGAAGCCATTGACAGGCTTGATGAATGTTCCGCAGTCTTGACAAAAATGACCGCAAAGACCTCTGACTTACTGAAAGTTAAGAGGAACTTGCTTGAAGCACCTGTTCTTGCATAGGAGTTTTTTATGAAGAAAATTGTTAATGAAATCTTAACTTGTTCAATCGCAATCGTGGTTTTATTGATACTGTTCTTTACTTTCTGTGCGCTTGATAGCAGAGAGCCGACCTGTTCAAAAGAGTGTCGGCTCTTTTATGACAATCTCGGTTTAACTAATAGGGTCAATCCATCCGTTAATATGGATGACCCTTTTATCGCTTCTCATTACTCGTATTATTTATATCTCACAGAATGGAGGAAAACGAAATGACAAAAAAAGAATATATTGACTCTCACGATTTTGTAGCATACTATAGCGGTTTTGGTGGCACTCAATTTTGCCAATTAGATATTCTCAATCAACCCATAGATGATACTTACATTTACTTTATAACGGGTGCGTGGAATGGTCAGAAAAAATACCACAAGGCAAAGGTTAGGTTTGAGGATGAAATATATATCGTATTCAATGGGACAAAAATAAGATTGACCAAAGATTGCGTAAAAATGTAAGGAGGAAATTATGACAGATAACATTTTATATAATGAATTACTCAACAGGATAGATGCTTTAAAACCTCGCTCGGTTTGGGATAAGGGTGTAAGAGATATCGCTTATACAATGGTGGAAGATTTGCACAATGGAGGAGTAGGCTTCACTGAATTTGATGACAAAGCAATCGAAAAATGGCTCTTGAACGGTGCGGAGAATTGGAAAGAGTATTCCTATGGTGGGAATATGTATATTTACGATGAAGATATCGCAAAAGCACTTTGCACGCCATCGGAGTTAAAGAGATGTACTCACAAAGACGGCTCGTTATATAACCCTAATGGTATGTATTGGTTGAATGTTCAAGCAAGTGCTTGCAGGCAAGCGTTTTTACTCATAAAGTCAATTATTAAAGGAGGAAAATAAAATGACTGAAATGATGATTATGAACCCTAACGGAAACTATGCTCACTATCTCAAAAAATATCTGAAATCGGATATTGACACCCTTGTATATTGCCTCGGCAATACCAAAGCACAGGGTGTTTGTTACTCATCCATTATGAACTATGCAAGGATGAATAATATCTATCTCGCTATCATCAAAGGCACGGCAAATAAGATAATCGTTAAACGATAAGGAGGACAAGATGACTATTAACGAATTTGTTAAGAAATACTTTACTGAAAAGAAGATGAATGTTGATGACAAGACTATTGAAAAACTCGGTGAGAAGTTCACCGAAATTGCTCGCAAAGGTAAGGTTGGCAATATCGGTTACATCGCAGATGAGGAAATCTATGAAATGTTAGATGACTATAAGAGCCTGTTAGTTGAGGAGGAAAAGGAAGAACCTAAACCAAAGAGAGGGCGCAAGAAAAAGGAAGTTGAACCCGATATGGACTCGCTCTTTGATACGGCAGAAGAGGAAATTGATGAAGATGAAGAAGAAGTTGAAGAAGAAGTTGAAGAAACCGCAGAGGTCGGCTCGCTCTTTGATTTGTTGAGGTGAGATTATGCGTATTAGGGAAATCACACAAGAGGAGAAGCAGGTTATTGCTTCTTCTCTTTTTAGATTGGAGAATGTTATGTTCTCTCACAAAATCGACAAGAATAATTATGAAATATTCTGTCCTAACTGTCAGGAATACCACACAGTTGATGCAAATTTGATGAAACAGATTAAGTTTTCCAAACTGTGTCCGTTTTGCTTCAATGAATTAACCAAAATCGCAAACTCGGATTACTATTCCAAAGAATTTTATGTTCTCATTGATGATTATTTCGGCTACCACACAACTGTTGAATGGTCTTATCATAACAAGCCAATCGCCCTTGATTGTTGGCAGTGTATGTATTTGGATAAGGAAATATCTAAAATATCCTCGTATTATGGTCATGTAACAGGGAGAACAGGGTATGTAATGGGTATTGGTTTGTCTGTTTACGGGCATAGCATACTCAGGTATCCCGAAAGACCGTGGTCGCATACTAATTCATTGTATTATTGGAGAAACTGTTATGATTTCAACTACATCGCAACTAAATATGAGCCTGTGATTATCACTAAAAAGAAGTATTTGGAAAGCCTCGGCAGAGAAAGGTTTAAATCCAATCAGTATGAAATCATCAAGAAGAATTTAGTGAACAAGGAACAATGCGAACTCATAAGAGCGTTTGATTTGAAATCGTATGATGATTTATACAAGCGGAGGGCATTTTATAAGAAGTGCTTTAGAAAATATGATTATGACCGCTCAAGTACACTCGCAGAAATGATACCTCTAAACGCAACTTATTTAGATTACATCATCAAAAACTGTATACATATCAAGGACTTTTCAGACTATTGCAAGGATATGAACTATCTCGGGATTAAGGTCGGCAAACCTAAAGACTTTAATAATGAACATTACAATATGTCATTAGAAGTTAAGGCTAAAAAGAATGACAGTTACAATCCCGAAATCGCAGAGAGGAGTGATAAATTACCAACTTACAGTAAGGATAATATAACTATATCGCCATTCAAAAACAGTAGGGAGATAGTTGATTGTGCAAATCGGCTTCATAACTGTATCGCAACTTACATTGAGAAATATGCGAAAGGAAATACAGACCTGTATCATTTGGATGATGGCGGCGAATTAAAGGTCGCCATTGAGATTAGAAATGGCAGATTAGTACAAGCAAAGGCGGACCACAATCGTGATTGTGATTACTCGCTAATGTCAAATATTAAGTCGTTCTGTGAAATGAACGGCTTTTTATTATAAAGGAGGTTAAGATATGGACTATTTACAGGAACTCTTTGAGGCAAACAAAGAGGACGGTGCGGTTGATGTCGGCTTCACGAAAGCACGAAGCCCCGATGAACTCGCAGAGGTTATTATTTCGGAAATCAATCGCAAGTATGATTGGATGAACGGGTTTGATTTTACTCTGTTTGTTTCATCCTACTTTGATTTTGAGGAACTTAATGAAACTGTGGAAGCATTAAGAAGTTTACTCAAAGATGTTGTGGATGATGGTGTTCATCCCTCGGTATCGCTATTTAAAATCTTTGTCCGCAGATGGACAAACAAAATCGCAAACTTAATTCATAAAAAATAATAAAGGAGGAAAATATGAATAACTGTTTAGCAAATCTTATCGTTTTAATGGACTCGGAAGTTTCTTACTCTGAAAAGACACTTGATAAATTCAAGAATAACATCATTAGAGATGAACTTATTGATAGTAATTCTCGGTTACACAATAGTTTAGCGGATGATGTATCGGCTTTCTGCACTCTGTTTGCAGGAGAACAGGCACAGTTGGATAACTTCGTAGAACATCTTGAAAAGGAGGAATTGTACGCTCTCAAATCTTCCGCAACCATTGAGGGCTTTACTGATGAAGAACTTATGCTTGAATTATTTAAGAGGATGAACTCGGTTAAGGTACTCAATTTAATGAATGCGTGTAATAGGAAAGTCGCAGATGGAAACCACGACCTCACACCTCTTGAGGTAGCGGATTACTTCACAGGCATTGGGGAGTATGACAAGTTATGTGAATGGCTCGCCGATGATATCGGTACAAGGGGTATCGTTGAAATGTTCAGACCTGGCGACATATTAGATGAAATTGATGATAACGACATTAGAGATTATGTAATCAACTGTTGCGATGTTGAGGACTTTGTTGATATTGAATGGAGAAGTTGGTAAGGAGGAATTAAAATGTCAAAGTTATACGGAACAGTAAAGGGACAGGCGGAAACATCCGCCTCTCGCCGTGGCACAAAGGACCTACGGGTTTCTGCTCAAACATACGATGGCTCTGTAATCGTATATGTTACTTATGAGAGGGGTAGTGATACCCCTCGTTTTGATATTGAGGTTGATGATGGTTCTTCCAACCATGGCAAAACATTCTTCTCGGGTTCATTAGATGAACTCAAAAAAGCATTTAGATGTTATGATGTAAGCGAAAGGAGGAATGAATGAAGAAGTCTGCATACAACGAGGAAACATATAAGCGCTTGAAACAAAGGGAGCTTGAGCGTAGAAAGGAAATTAACTTAAATATTTATATCAATTTCTCACGATTAGCCGATGGAGAAACGGTAGAATTTCTTGAAAGTCTTGATGAGCCAAAGGCAACTTACATCAAGAGATTGATAAGAGATGATATCGCAAAGCAAAAGAAGAGGAGGGGTCAGAAATGACCCCTTTTTTAATGAAAGGAAAAGGAAATGAAAGACTATATTGATTTCAAAACTATTGATGACTCCGTTTACTACTCAATCATAGATACTTGGTACTCGGCAGAAGAACTTGTCGCATTTAATGTTTCTCTGTATGGAGATACTTATGTTTTAACTGTTGCAACTTATGATGAGATTGAAGTTGCCCCATTTCTTGAAATTTATGAGGGCAAAACTATTAAGGAATTATATGAAAGGTCGTGCGAAGAACCTGTTCTCGGTTATGCTTCCGATAATGTTGCCAATGCTAAAGGGGTTTTCTCGCCTGTTCAGTTATTAGTAATTTTAGGAGGTAAAAATGAATAACGCAGAATTTAATTTAAAGATGTTTGATATGGTGGTTGAGGAAGTCTGCCACTCATACGGTATGTCTGTTGATTATGTTTTTACAAAGGAGGAACTTGATAAAATGTCATCGCAATATAAACTCGCAACTTATAGATCGTTGCCTGTACTTGTCGGTGCAACAATTACAGAATGTCAAAACGCTTGTCAGTTATTAGATTATTGTGAAACAGGAGTATAGGATGGCTAACGATTACACAAAGTTTGAAAGAAAAATTCGCAATTACGATTTGCCCGCTTGCTTTTTCAATGAGTACGGGCAACCTTTTATCGTTGAGAAAGTAATTGTTGATGACATGAATTGTATTAAGACAAGAAAGTTTGATGGTGAACATTTCGTTAATATTTTGTTCTATGAAAATGGCAGAGTTGACACTTGGTATGAGGTGAAATAAAATGGCAAAAAGAACTAACTATTATGTACTCGTAATGAGAGAGTACGGACCTGTTTATGTTACTAAACTTGAGCGTGATACTAAAGTATCGTTTTGGAATATGGATGAACCGCCTCTCGCTATGACTAAATCACTCGCAGAGGATATCGCATTTGGATTGAGATGTAACGGTTATCTCTGCTATGTTGTTCACCTCGGTAAAGGCGGCGATATAGTCGGTCAACCTTATCGCTATGATAAAGGTCATTTCGTTTGGGAGAAAGGTGTGATAAAAGAATAGATATGTTTAAGGGCTTGTTCGGGACTTTCGTTTCCCTGTTGTTTATTATGACACTTTATGAATACCTGTTGGCATTTGCCATACTCGGTATCGCAATCGTTGTTATCGTAATTATTTATATCGTATTGTTTCTCAAAGCAAAACCAAAATAAAACCAATTTGGTTTCGTAAATGTTGTATATGACTGTTTAGATGATGTTTAATTAACAGTTAAATAATCGCATAACAAAAGGCTTTACTCACAATAAAGCCTTTGTTATCGCATTTTAGATTACTGTTATGCAGTCCCTTATCCCGGACCATATGTGCCTTTAATAAAGGGTTTAGATTAATATAAAACCAAAACTAAACCAATTCAATCGCATTTCTCTTTAATGCCTCGCTATCAATTACATAGCCAAGGGTCGTTGCATCAATACCTTGACCGACAATCTTCTGTATTGTCTTGATGTCAACTCCTTTTCGGTAAAGAGTTGTGATGAATGTGTGTCTGCATTGGTAAAAATGGAAATCTATTCCCTTTTTCTTTGCAATCTTATGGACTTTATCTCCTAACTTACTCACGATAAAGTAATCGCAATCATCGTTATGGAATACTATATCGCATTTGCTAATCTTCGCCGCCTTTTTAATGTAAGGCATACACTTCTTGCTAATCGGCACTTCTCTATTGGATAACTCGGTCTTTGCTTTTCTAATCATTCCGCCTGTATCCAAAGATTTATTAACGGTTATTGTTTTCTTCTTGAAATCTATATCGCATTTATTAAGTGCAAACAATTCGGCAGGTCGCATACCTGTATAGAAAAGGATAAATAATATCAACTCGATTTTCTCACGCTCTGCTTTAGATTTAAGGTTTTCCTTTAGGATGTTTGAAAGCAACAGTAATGTTTCCTCATCCGTGCTCTCGCACCTCGGTTTCGGTTTTAGTTTGTTTGAAACGGGAGGCTTAATCGTAAGCGTTACATCGTTGTTGATTATATTGTTTGCTATGGCATAGCCATATATCTTTTTCCATACAGATAATGTCCTCTGTATAGTATCACTTGAGCAGATGTCTGTCATTTCATTGAGTCCTCTAATGATGTCTGCTCTTTTGATACTGCTTATATCGGCATTTTTATTATGAATGTACTTGTTGTAAATGATATCAAGTTTTCTGCTTGTTTCATTTGATATGTTATATATATCTCTTATGTGTTTATAGCAATCATCAACGGAATAGTTTGTCTTGACTATATTGTTCACGAGAATTTGGTTACGATACTCTATCGCGCTTTTAAAAGCAGATGAGGCACTCAAAAAGTCTTTCTCGTTGAATGTTTTTTGTGTCCCATTTACACGGACAAGGAAAGACCATAACTTTGTCCTCGGTGACTGTATCTGCTTTATGTATTTTTCTTTTCTAAACTTTTGCACGCATCAGTTCCTCGGCTTCTTTGATTACTTCAACATAGTTAGCATTGATGATGTTGCAAATTCTTATCAGTTGAGAAACGGATAGTGCTACTACTCCTTTCTCGTAATAGAAGTATGCCTGTCTTGTTATACCCATCCTGTCTGCGATGTTTTGCATACTCAATTTTCTTTGTGTGCGGATTTGTTTCAAAACAATTCCTAAATTCTTATCAAAATTATTTACTCGGCTCATTTTGTTTCTCCTTCTTGTAAACAATGATATATTACTTAACATTTTTTGTAAATGTATTATTAACATATGTGGTTAAATATGTTAAAATATTATTAACGAAAGGGGGTGGTTGAATGACACCAAAAAGGACACTGAAATCCATTAGAATTGACCTCGGTTTTACTCAAGTTGAAATGGCGAAGTTTTTAGATATGCCATATGCGACTTACCGTTCTCGTGAGGAGGGTTTACATCCTCTGCTCGCAAGGGAACTGTCCGCAATCAGTCAAGCCTCGGGCGTTCCTATGGAAGATATCATTATTCCGCTTTAATTTTTGTTTGATTTGTTAAGATATTATTTACTCGCTTCTCTCTGTGAGCATCCATCTTGCGTGAGTGCCTCGTTTCCTCCTTTGTCGTCCATTGTTCGGGGTGCTCACAAAGGGAAGTGAGTATAGAAAGGAATGAAATGGAAAATTATTTTGAAAAACTTAACTCAATCAATGTCAACGAACACACCGAAAAGAAATTAAATCTTACTTATCTCTCTTGGGCTTGGGCTTTATCGGAAGTCAAGAAGATTTATCCCGAGGCAGATTATCTCGCTTTGAAAGATGATATCGGTAATGCTTATTTCTTATCGGGAACAGGGGCAGAAGTAAGGGGCTATGCTTATCTCACTTTAGAGGAAAGAGATTGGTTCTTATCTCTCAATAAAGAGGACAGATTACTAATCGCAAAGTCTTTACCGATTATGGACAACAAGAATAAATCAATTCCTGTTGAAAGTATTGACTCAATGAATGTAAACACCGCACATCAGAGAAACCTCGCTAAAGCATTTGCTTATAAAGGCTTGGGATTATACATCTATGCGGGGGAAGATTTGCCTGAAGCCGAAGCAAAACAACTCGCAACCAAAGACCAAATTGAAATCATCTGCAAACTGTACGATTTGGAAAATATTGAAAAGATTATCGGTTACTACAAAGTTAAGTCGCTTGATGAATTAACAGTTGAGCAGGCAAGTGAGGTTATCAAAAACAAAAATGCCAAGAAAAAATAATCTCGTATTCCTTGAGGACTCTCACACATACCTTTACAACGGTGTAATTATTCCATCAGTTAGCGAACTCATTAGATTTAAGTATCCTCAAACATATAAGGATGTACCAAAGTTTGTACTTGAAAAAGCCGCATCTTACGGAACGGCTATGCACCAACTGATAGAGGATTATGAGAACGGCAAGGCGGTTGATGATATTATGTTCGATCCAAACATTGACCCTAATATGAAGTCCTCGCTTAAAGATTACATTGAAATCAAACTGAAATACATTCTTTATCCAAAGAGCACAGAACAAATCATCTCATATAAGGGAAGATTTGCAGGGCGATACGACATTCTCACAAAGGATGATTATCTAATTGATGTCAAGACTACATCATCAGTACACACTGATTTACTCTCACTTCAATTAGGTCTGTATTACCTCGCTCTTAATAAAGAGAAAGAGGTCGGTTATGTTATTTGGCTTCCTAAAAAGAAGAAAGGAGAACTTAAAGAGATTAAAGTATGGACTCATAAAGAGTGCCTTGACTTACTCAAAGAGTATGAAAAAGAGCATACAGTTGAGGGCTTGCCCTTTATGTGATAGGTGTACCGCAAGAGATTATACTTGGGACCCACATCATGTATTCAATGGGAGTAAGCATCTCAAAGAACTATCGGAAAATTACGGTGCAGTTATACGGATAGCAAGAAGTTGCCACGATGAACTGCATCGTAATGCAGAGAAAAGAATTTATCTCAAAAAAATGTTTCAAGAAGAAATTGAAGAACAGATTGGAAAGGAGGAATTTCTTCGTGAATTTCGTAAAAGTTGGTTATAGAAAGCAGAATGATTTACCTGTCAAACTTGTTACTAAATATTGTTTGGAGAAGTATCCTAACACTCGCAACAATGATTTGTACCTTGTGGCTATGGTGCTTAAAGAATTGGAACTTCCTACTGACTTATTTGAATTGTCAAAGGTTAGAGAGGATGATATCGCCGGTTCGATTACTCGCTACCGCAGATTGCTTCAAAAAGAATATCCCGAGTTGGATAGTATCGCATCTGTAAAGGAGCACAGGGCACGCAGAAGAGAGGATAAGTTCATTGAGTTCACAGATAAACCACGGTTCTAAATACCGTGCGGTAAAGGTTGCCTATGATGGGATTACATTTGACTCCAAAAAGGAATATGAAAGGTATCTCATCTTAAAGGATATGCAGAAGCACGGTGAAATTAGCGGATTGATTGTTCACGAACCTATACCTTTATATCCAAAGGTTGATGGCTTCCCGAAAGTAACCTATGAAGCGGATTTCATCTACAAAAACAAGAAAGGGGAGATGGTTATTGAAGATGTCAAAGGAATGAGAAAAGGTACACCTTATCAGTTGTTCAAGTTGAAGAAAAGAATGGTCTATGAATTGTATCGCATTATTATTACGGAGGTCTAATGAACGAAAAACCTAACTACTATGCTATCTTACCTGCCAATGTGAGGTATGATACCGACTTATCGCCAAATGCAAAACTACTGTATGCGGAAATCACTTCTCTCGCATATAAGGATGGTTACTGTTGGGCAACAAACAATTACTTTATGGATTTATATTCTGCTTCACTCGCATCTATTAAACGATGGCTCAAAGAATTGAAAGACAAAGGATATATAGATGTATGTGTAAACTACATTAAAGGAACTAAAGAAGTTGAAAGCAGATACATCACACTCACGGAGGTGGTATCAAATTTGAGCCGAGGTGGGCTCAAAAATGAGCCGAGGGGTGGGCTCAAAAATGAGCCAGATAATATTATAAATAAGAACATTATATTAGAACATAAAGAAAAATTAAATAAAAAGAAATTCACCCCACCTACCGTTGAGGAGGTCAGAGCCTACTGTGATGAACGGAAGAATGGTATTGATGCGGAGTATTTCGTTAGCCATTACAAATCAAATGGATGGATGGTAGGCAAATCGCCAATGAAAGATTGGAAGTCTGCGGTTATCACTTGGGAGAAACGGAACAGGAAGAACAATATCGTTAAAGATATGAATGATGTTCCTACTATCACCTATGACGATACGAATAACCCTGTATTCTAAAGGAGGAAATTATGAGATTAAGAGTTTATCGTAATGAATATAACGGAAGATACAATTACACTACACTCGCTAAAAACAAGACACAGGATGGCAAAGAATTAAAGGTATATGTTCCTGTCGGTTTTAAGCATGGTACAGAGCCACAAGTTGACTCAATAGATATTACACCTACCGAATGGTTTATGTCTTGCTATGAGGCTAAAAATGGCGAAATAAAGCCTCGCATTATTGTTACATCCTGGAAAGATTACCAATCAGATAATTCAAATAACGATTTCACTAATTCAACATTGGATGAATTAGCCAATGATAATCTGCCTTTTTATTGATTTGTTTGTTAAGAATACATTAACATAAAGGAGAACTATGAAGAGAAAAGAAATTCACTATGCACTAATGAAGAAGTATGGGTCTATCAGAAACATTGAGCAAGAACTCTGTATGGACCACACAACCTTATCGGACTTCCTGTATTGCAGAAGAAAGACACAGTACAGGACACTTGAGAAAATCGCCGAGGCAATCGGC
Organism: Ruminococcus sp.; assembly: GCA_045617705.1. Taxonomy (GTDB): domain Bacteria; phylum Bacillota; class Clostridia; order Oscillospirales; family Acutalibacteraceae; genus Ruminococcoides. The sequence continues at coordinate 4,776 of JAZLJE010000009.1, read as the reverse complement.
ATCAACATCAATGAAGTGGAGGATGAATAATGACTAACGAAAAACTGATCGAACTTTCAAAACCTAAAAAGCCAAAGTTCCAACATTGGGCGGCGGATTGGAATGGACCTGAGGATTGGCTCACGGAGTGCCCGAACTGTGAAGCCGATATTACTAATATCTATGATGAATATGAAATTGATTACTGTCCATATTGTGGGCAGAAACTGTGGAGAGAGGAATGACCAAAAAAGAAATAGAGGAATACAAAGAATTGCTTGCTGTGTTAAACGAAATCCAAGATTATATATGCAAGTTAAGAGAATGTGATGAATGTCCGTGTGCGACACTTGATGAAGGATACGGTCACGGATGCACATTTTCCGCTTTAATCAACAGAATAGAAACAGAAATAGAAGTAACCGAAATCTACGAAGGAGAAGAACAATGAATTATATACCAGAAGTAGCAAAGATGTTAGGCGTTGAAATTGAAGAAACTTTCAAAATTCGTTACTCAGATAATTGTGAATCTATTGTTGATTATCGTTTTGGGCAAAACGGGCTGGAACACTTTACTCTTGGGGAGTGGGTGAAAGATAGGAGCGGAGTCATTGATGAATTACTTGAAGGTAGAAGCCAAATCATCAAAAAGCCGTGGAAACCAAAGCAAAACGAAAAATATTACTATATTGAATGTTTAGATGAGGGATTTTGCAGAATAGCAAGTAAGGGATTCTGTTTGTCAAACCTACAGGATTTGATAAATTGGAAAGCCGGAGATTGTTTTAGAACTTTAGAGGAAGCAGAAGAAGAAATGAAAACATTCGCAGCAATGACTTTGGGGGAGTATGAAGAACAATGACATATCAAGAAGCATTAGATAATATATCAAAGAATGTTGAGTGCATGTTCTCGGAAGAAATCAGTATATTACAGAAACTAATAGATGAAAAGACTGTTGCCTTTCTATGCGATGGCAAACAATGTGAATTATGCAGAGAGCCTTGTAAACATACTTTTGATGTCAAGCACGCAAAGAACTTTGAGTGTATTGAGGGTACTAAATATTTTGAAAGGGGAGAAGAATGAAATTAGATGACATTGTATTTTACACTTATGAGAAGTTTGGAAATTTGAAAAGGTTTAAGGAATTGACAGGCATATCGCCATCGGTTATCTACAATATCGCAAACAAAAAGACAAAGAAAGTTGATATCAATATGGCGATAAGATTATCAATCGCTCTTAATTTAGATTGGAGGGACATTTATGACGCGAGGTGAATTTGCGTTTGCTTGTGCAGAGATTGTTGAGAAAGTTAAGGATAACACAATGCAAAAGGTTATCGCCATTGAGGAGATGAGCGAACTTATGCAGGCTATCTCTAAAGATATTAGAGGAATAGGACACTATAATAGGCAAAACATTATAGAGGAAGTCGCAGATGTAAAGATTATGCTTCAACAGTTGGAGTACATATACCACATTAACCCTGTTGATTTATACAAGGTAATCGAAAAGAAGATTGAAAGGACAAGGGAAAGATTGAATGAAGAAAGAACTGTTAGATGAAATTATTGATAGCGTAACGGACAGTACATTTAGTGCCTCCGCCGCCTTGCACGCATCACTCACAACATTTCTCATCGGTTATGGAGAGATTAAAGATGATGAGAATGCCCTTAGTATGATAGCGGGTGCTTGTTATGTCTGCTATGAGTCGATAAAAAGAAAGGGCATAGCGGATGAGCAAATTGATAAGTGGCTTGAAAGAATGATTGAGTCTTTAAAGGAAGAAATAGATGATAAAGGTTCTTGCGAAATTCACTAAAGACACAAAGAAGATACTTCGCCTATATAAATACAAACTGTTAAATAGGGAGGCAGTTGAGAACTACCTGGTCATTCTCTGTTTTGTATTCAATATGTTAAAAGATACTTACCAAATTAGTGATGATGAGTTTTTTAAGAAATGTAAGGAGGCTTCAGTAAATGAACAGAACTGAATTATTTAAGGACCGCAGAGAGGAATTGTCAAAGGGGATTACTCCCGCAGATTTGCTCAATACAAAAAACAGACACGATTACGATTTCGTTGAGAGGGTTCTTGATATGATACCGTTTGCCTATGTTGAACACTATGTAAATCAAAGACACGAGGACAGGGAGAAGTACGAATAATGGATAGGGTAAGAAAATTCCAATCCATTATTACAGGAGTCCTTGCGGATGATATGGAGGGGTTCAAAGAAGCATTAGCCGAAAATGAAATCACAGAGAGCGAATTTAATTTGCTTAATAAATATATCATCAAAATCTCAAACACCCTCCTACGGGCAGAAAAACTTGTGTAGGCGGTGAATTATGAATGATAGATTTGCAAGCGGATGGTTATACCGATGTAGCGATGGCTATGTCGGTATAGTTTCCGATGTATTGGAACATCTTAATTTAACTATGAAAGCAGATGCCTTTAGGAATAAGGTAATCAAAGGTCAGGATTTCAATGGAACTAAAGTTGATGCAATAGGTGTTAGGTATTCCGCAACAAAATATACTGTCCGTGATACCCGAAAATTGGGCGAGGTAGTATAAGTCGGCACTAAAGAACAGATTGCCGAGAGGTTCAAGTGTAGCGAGAAAACTGTGCAGTTTAATTCTACACAGGGCAACTTAATGAAAGGCAGATACAAGATTGAAATTAAATCAAGAGATTACGAGGATGTTCTGTTCGATGTGATAAATCAAAAGACAAAGAACAAAGAGAAACCTAAAGTATCTGTATATGATGAGGTTTATGATTATGCGGTTAGGCACTTGAATGAATACGGAAATACAGTTCTTGTCGCACACGCCAAAAAGATTATCGCTATGCTTGAAGATAACGGATGGGATTTAGCGGTAACAAAGTATAATGGAAAACTTGAGGGCGAGAGCGACTATTACATAATAGAGGTAAAATAAATGTTTGCTACAAAAGGTGAATTTATCCAAAGTCTGAAAGACATAAACAGTTATGATGATATAATCGGCAAGTACCAACTCCAACTTGAGGAAATAGATTATATCCTTTATGACAAGATGAGAAGCCCTCTTGATTATGATATTATCGGGTACAATGGTAAGGAAGCGGAGAGGATGTTGAAAACACATTCATATATAAGCGAAGCGGACCGCCTTGAAGCCCGTGACATCTTATTAAAAAAGAGGGATGATATCATTCAAAAGATGTCGTACATCACCGAAAGATATTCCGAGACAATGGGACTTTTGGAAACAATGGATGAGAGGCTTCAAAACATACTTAAAGATAAATTCATCAACGGTCTTACCTACACACAGGTGGCAAATAAATATGACTTCCTCTATTATGTTGAGGTAATTAGATACATTCAAAAATCGCTTGATAACTATATAAAATAAAAAAGACAGTAAGGGGTAACTGTCTTTTTTACAGAAATGGAATACATGAAGAACTGTATACTAATGCCTAATCAAACAACCTACTTCAAGTATACACAGAGGACCTTGGAAAAGTAAAAAGGTGGAGAGCCGGGACCACCTTTTCACAGAAAGTAAGGTATTGCCTAACGGCAATTTAATTATACCTAAATCACCATACCAAAGAAAAAAGATGGTTTCCCATCTCTTTTCCTCAATCAATGTTTTGGAGTGAATAATTGATATTTATATTTTATCTAAATCGGCTTGGAAAAATAAAAAAAAGAGGGAGGCAATCACGCCTCCCTATTTATCTCTTTCAATTTGATATTTCCAATAAGCATCAAGGCATCTTTGAATATTGCCTGTGTTATTGTTGGTAGCCAAATGTTTGAGCACAGTGTAGTTTACATCTGTAATCATTTTGACATCGGCTTTTAGTGTTTCAACATCATCGGATATCTGCTCAATCTTCTTACCATTACCGATTTTGGCATCAATGATTTTCGGAACAATAGCAACTAATAATGAAACGATACCCGAAACGATTGCTATTGCTACTGCATCGCTCATTTTTTGTCGCCTCTCAACACGGATGTAATCAAATCAATGTACTGTAATACGCTCTGTATTTCGGCAGATAGTGTTTTTACCTGTTTTTCTGCCTCCTGCAAGGCTTTTTCTTTTTCATCTATGACTTTATTCATCCGTTCAATTTCGGCTTTGAGCGACTCTTTTTCGGGGTCTACGATTTGTTTCTTCCTACGATAAAGAACAATAGCATTTTTAATCTTCCTATCGGTCTTGGCTTCTTCAACACCGTTGACTATCCTACCAACAGAACCGCCACCATCAAGACAGATACAATTATGGAAACCGTACTTCGTTGCTATGTTCGCTAATTCTCTACCATAAAGACCGCTCTTCCCTGTTTCTCCTTGGAATGTGTAGACTAAATAATTCCCGTCCTTATCTTCGCCGAACAGGGTTCTTCCGCTAATGGCATTATACTGTTCCTTAAATTCAGTATGCCCTAATTCGGTAGGTTTACCGCCAATAAGCACACCAATTCCCGTAAGAGCACCATAACATTCATTTAACTTGTTATCAATAATCCACTTTTGTGAACCAAACCAACAGGTATCATCAACGAAAGCAATAGCCATAGCATTGTTATACTTTGATACTGCGGACATTCCAATGTCTTGGTTATTTATTCCACGGGATTTTTCTAACCCGCAAGCGAAATGTTGACCCTCATATTCATAAAATAAGCCACCATTGATTTTAAAGACTTCTTCCCACTCGTTCATTAGGTTTTCATCTTGATGGTACTTCAACTTTGTAACATCAT
>JAZLJE010000008.1:0-1773 GCA_045617705.1 Ruminococcus sp. | reverse complement strand
ACAGTAGTATCCTAATTCAAATGCCTTTTTATTCATCTCAATAAATTGAGGTTTTACGGTATTTTCAATGGCAATAATCCACTTTTCATAAGGAATTTCAAAATATTTTGCAAGTCTTCCCATAAGTACAATGTTGCTTGCTTTTTGAGAGCCTGCCTGTGTAGCAAGGGACAGAGCATCAATAGCATCAACATTAACGCCTTTATCTTTCATTTCGGTGAGTACATCTTTCGGATATTCTGCCACACCGATGATAACGGGCATCGGGTCGATTTCCTGTGTGTTTACGATAACTGTACCGTCTTTTGAAAGTTGTTTGACATATCTTGCTGCCTCGATTTTCTCGAAAGATACGATAAAATCAGCCTCGCCGTCTTCAATAACAGGCGAATAAACTTTGTCACCGAAACGAACATAAGTTACAACAGACCCGCCTCTTTGGCTCATTCCGTGAACTTCCGAAACTTTTACATCATAGCCTTCGTCAACAAGAAGTTTGCCGAGTAACTTACTCGCTAAAAGTGAGCCTTGTCCGCCAACGCCGACAATCATAATGTTTTTTGTATCCATCATTTTACCTCACTTTCAAATGCATCAAATGCACATAGTTGTTTGCAAACTTCACAGCCGATACAAAGGGTAGTGTCAACTTTTGCGTGACCGTCTTTGAAAGAAATTGCGGGGCAGCCGAATTTCATACATTTTTTACAGCCTTTGCACTTATCTGTGTTGACTTTAAGCGGTGTTTTCGGTTTAACATATTTCAAAAGTACGCAAGGTCTTCTTGAAATGATAACAGAAGGTTCATTTTTTGCGAGTTCTTCTTTGAGTACCTTTTCACATTCGTCGAGGTTATACGGGTCAACAACTCTAACGGAGTTGATGCCAACAGAATGACAAAGGTCTTCAAGATTGATTTTGCCTGCGGGGTCGCCCTTTATTGAGTAACCCGTAGTCGGATTTTGCTGATGACCTGTCATACCTGTTATTGAGTTATCAAGAATAATAACGGTACTGTTAGACATATTGTAAGCAATGTTGATAAGTCCCGTTACACCGGAGTGCATAAAGGTGGAGTCACCGATTACACAAACTGTTTTCTGTTCAAAGTCAGTACCGCCTGCCTTGTTAAAGCCGTGAATGCTTGATACCGAAGCACCCATACAAAGAGTAGAGTCCAAAGCACAAAGGGGAGGCTGTGCGCCCAAAGTATAGCATCCGATATCTCCCAAAACTGTAACTTTGTTTTTAGCAAGTACATAGTACATTCCTCTGTGAGGGCATCCTGCACACATCATCGGAGGTCTTACGGGAATTTGTGTATCGAGGTCAACTGAATATTTATCTTGAAGATTAAATGCTTTTGCAATTGATTTTTGTGAGAATTCTCCCATAATAGAGAAAACATCTTTTCCGATAACATCAACGCCGATAGATTTACAATGATTTTCAATAATCGGGTCTAATTCTTCAACAACATAAATCTTGTTGACAATTTTTGCAAAGTATTTGATAAGGTTTATTGGAAGCGGATTAACCATACCTAATTTGAGTACAGAAACAGAGTCGCCGAAAACTTCTTTAACATATTGGTAAGAAGTGCTTGATGTGATAATTCCGAATTTAGCCTTTTCTGCTTTTTCAATCCTGTTGATACCCGAAGTGTCTGCATATTCCGTGAGTGCCTTTGTGCGTTCTTCAACAAAAGGATGTCTCTTAATAGCGTTACCGGGCATCATAATGTATTTAGCACCGTTTTTTACATATTCTTTT
>JAZLJE010000007.1:0-4833 GCA_045617705.1 Ruminococcus sp. | reverse complement strand
TTACAGTACCTCCGCCTTCTTTGGCACAGATACCGTGCTTTACGGCATTCTCTACAAGAGGCTGAACTATAAGCGGAGGGATTAAAAACTTTGAAAATTCTATATCATACTCTATATTAAGTTCATCCAAAAAACGCATTTTCTCAAGCCATAAATAAGTTTTTGTATGCTCAAGTGCTTTTTCAAAAGGAACTTTTTTCTCTGACTTTATCGAGTCAAGATTTAGTCTTAAGTAGTCTGCAAATTTTTCAACCGCTTCTTTTGACCTTGTTGCATTCTCCATATAGCAAAGTCCGCTGATTGTAGCAAGAGAGTTATAGAGAAAATGCGGTTGAATTTGCGAGAGCATCAACGCTGTTTCCATTTTCACATTTTCGCTTTTCTGTCTGTAATACTCTCTGCTTTGCTCAATATAGTCATTAAAGAAAATAACATACAAAGGCAAAACAAGCATAAGTCCTGAAATATCAAAGATAAGATGAACATCATTATACGATGATACAAGGCTGACTATCGCCGCACAAAGAGGTACTACAACATAACTTGACAGCGACCACTTTGTCCTTCTTGTACCTTTTGAGCCTAAAATAAAGAGCAGGAAAACAAGGTTAAAGAAAAGATAAAACGAAGCCGAAATAAACTTATTTTGAGAAAATCTTACATAGCCGTTTTCTATCGTATAAAAAATATTCGTGTGCGGATTTGTCAACGACAATAATATATACAAAGCAGAGAACAAAACCACAAAAAATGTACCAAGTGAATTTACTTTTGAAAAAGGCAGATACTCCAAAAGGAAAAACCAGAAAAGTGTCCAAATTACCGCCACGCTGACATAGTTTAGAGTATAGTAAATCTGAACAAGCAGAGTAAACTCATATTTTATTGACATAGTAAGCGCACAGGTGTAGAAAAAGTTCAGAAAATAAGTTGCCAGAACCAATGCCGAAAAGAGTATATCTTTTCTGCTGTAATCATCCTTTCCGAAACTCCCCAAAAGAAAGACAATAAAGGTAAACAGCATTGCAAGCAAGCCGACTGCCGCACCCGAAAAAGTGATTACATTGGTATAAATTTCAGAATATAAAAACAAAAAGCAAACAGCACAAAACATTAAAACCATCACGGAAAGTGAAATAATTCTCAATATTCTTTTTTGCTTTTTGTTATATAAAAACGAATTGCTTTTTTGTTGTGTTTTTTCCATAACCGCCTCGTAATATCACAGCATTTCTGCTAAATCGTAAATAAGTCTTTCGGTTTTTTCAAAGCCTAAACAAGCGTCGGTAATGCTCTTGCCGTAAACATCTCCGCCGACTTTCTGACATCCGTCTTCAAGATAACTTTCTATCATAAAGCCTTTGAGCATTGTTTTAATATCCGAAAACTTTTTGCAGGAATTGAGAACTTCTTTGCAAATACGCGGTTGCTCAAAAGGATTTTTGTTTGAATTTGAATGGTTTGCGTCGACAACAAGAGAAATGTTCTTTTGAAGTCTGCATTTTGCCATTACATAGAGGTTTGTAAGGTCTTTATAGTCGTAGTTGGGGACAGAGTTGTTATCCCTGTCAACAAAGCCACGAAGTATCATGTGTGCAAACGGGTTTCCCGTTGTATGCACCTGCCATCCGCGATAGATAAAGGTGTGCGGATTTCGTGCGCAGTCAACGGCGTTGAGCATAACATTCAGGTCACCTGATGTCGGGTTTTTCATTCCCACGGGTGCGGACACTCCGCTTGCGACAAGTCGATGCTCCTGATTTTCGACAGAACGCGCACCAACCGTTACATAGGAAAGCAGGTCATCAACATAACGATAGTCGGCAGGATAGAGAAGTTCGTCTGCTGTCGGCATACCCGTTTCGGATAAAACCTTTGCGTGCAAGGCTCTTGTCAGCAAAATCCCTTTGAATGTATCCGGTGCTTCATTTGGGTTAGGCTGAAACAACATTCCCTTGTATCCGTCGCCGGTAGTACGAGGTTTGCTCGTATAAATTCGGGGAATAATGATGAGTTTGTCGGATACCTTCTCATATACCTTTTTGAGTTTTACTACATAATCAAGTACAGCCCTTTTGTTATCGGCAGAACAAGGACCGACAATGAGTATCAGTTTCTTTGACTCGCCCAAAAAGACTTTTTTTATCTCTTCGTCAACTTTTCTTTTGTTTTCCAATGCGGTTTTTGAAATAGGATATTTTTCCTTGACTTCTTTCGGAATGGGAAGCCTTTTTTCAAATTCCATCATCTTACTCACCCATACTATCTTTCTATTATATCGTTTATCACCTTTGATGCCATAAGGATACCGGCAGCAGAAGGCACACAAGAAGCACTCGACGGTACAACCTTTTCACCGTTATTTACTCCGCTTACGAGGGGTTGTTCTTTTGAATACACGACAGTAAGTTTTTTTACACCGTTTTCTTTCAAAAGTTTTCGCATTGCCCTTGCCAAAGGGCAGACGGAAGTTTTGTATATATCCGCAATTTCAAGCATTTCGGGATGAAGTTTGTTTCCTGTTCCCATTGATGAAATTATCGGAATGTTCTTTTCTTCTGCAATTTTAGTAAGAACTATTTTTGAACTTACAGTATCTATCGCATCAACTATATAATCGTATTTTTCAAAATCTATTTCATCTTTGTTTTCATCTGTAAAAAACATCTTCAGCGGTAAAACTTCGCAAAGCGGATTTATCTCCTGTATCCTCTCATTTGCTACATCGACTTTGTACTTCGAAATCGTAGAAGAAAGTGCATACAACTGCCGATTTATATTGCTTTCTGACACGGTATCGTTATCAACAAGGGTAAGTTTTCCGATACCGTTTCGACAAAGCATTTCGACAGCATAACCGCCGACACCGCCGACACCGAAAACGATAACATTCGAATTTTTCAGTTTAGTAAAATTTTCTTCACCGAAAAGAGCAATCGTCCGCGAAAATCTTTCATTCATATACTTCACCTTTTACATTATATCACAGAATTTCTCTACATTCAACAGAGAGTATTTTTGCTAAATCGGTTGACATAATCGTCAAAGTATTTTACTATTAGTCTATCAAACAAACAAGGGAAAACTATGAATATTTATAAAATCGCCGATTTATATATTTCGATATCACCGAAATACGAATACACAAAAGAAATCCTGTCGGAATTTTTGTCCGACAGCGAGTACTTTGATTTTGCCGTTTCGCCTATCACCGACGCCGATATAGAATACGAAAAAAGCGTATCGGAAGAACCGATTTCGGATGCTGTGTGCGAGTCGCTTTCAATATTGAGAAAAATCAGCACAAAACTTCTTGAAAGTTACAGCGGATTTTTCTTTCATTGTTCCTGCCTTGAAATTGATAAAAGAGCAGTAGTTTTTACGGGGCAAAGCGGTGTCGGAAAGTCAACTCACTCTGCTTTATGGCGAAAAGTTTTCAAAGACAAAGTCACAATGATAGACGACGATAAACCTCTTATCAGAAAGCAAAGCGACGGCTACTACATCTACGGCACACCGTGGAAAGGAAAGCACCGTATCGGCACGGACAAAAGTGCAAAAATAGGTGCAATATTTGAAATTCATCAAAGCGACGAAAACCGCTGTGAGAAAAAGAACGCCGTAAGCGCTTTATCCCTTTTGCTGTCACAAACTATTATGCCCGAAAACGATATTATGCTAAAAAGTCTTACAGGGCTTTTATCCGATATGGTTGAAAATATTCCCGTGTATGATTTATACTGTAATATTTCCGATATCGCGGTATACACCGCTTATAAAAAAATAAAGCCGATTTAGAGTCTGTCCCTAAATCGGCTTTCAATTATTTTGTCATAAAGAGTATGCCCAAAGTATTCGGTCCGCAATGGCTCGAAATAACGCAAGATGCTGTAGTAATATATATATCGTCAAAAATATTCATATCGTCAAGACATTTCTTTACCGCTTCGATATATTCGGGCTTTGCGAGAGAATGAGTTATAAAGCACCTTGAGGTATCAATGTTATCGTACTTTGCTATCTGGTCCTTTGTATATTCAACAAGAACTTTTGCAAAATCCGCACCTCTGTACTTTTTGCCGACTGCCATATCACCGCATTTTTCCGGGATAACTTCAATCGACGGTTTGAGTTTCAAAAGATTTGCACCCAAAACAGCAATAGTAGAACATCTGCCTCCCGCTTTCATAAAGTCAAGCCTTTCAAGGACAAAACTCGCGTGGGATTTCTGTGTCATTTCGTCAAGTTTTTCGGCAATCTCTTTTGCCGAAAGTCCCTCGTCACGCATATCACAGGCTTTCAACACCAAAAGTCCGATACCCGTACTCAAATTGCAAGAGTCAACAGAGAAAACTCTGCCGTCAAATTCATTTGCCGCTATAATGCTTGTGTTATATGTTGAAGAAAGTTTTGAGCCTAAACTCAAATGAACGACATCATAACCGTCATCGACAAACTTCTTGAAAAACTCGCAGTATTCTTCGATATTTGTTGCCGTAGTTTTCGGAAGTTCACCTGTTTCGTAGAAGATATCGTAGAGTTCTTTTAATGATATATCTTTTTTATCCTCGTAGGTTTTTCCGCCGATAACTATATGAAGAGGCAAAGTTTTAACATTGCGTTCTTTGAGAAGATAATCTAAATCGCAGGAACTGTCTGCGGAAATAATTACTTTATTACTCATAAAGCACTCCTGTATTGTGATTTACTGAAAAATGTGATAAAATTACTTAATGATTTCACCGTCAACAGTACCCATAAGTCCTGCTGCGTTGGATTCATCTGTATCAATGTGCATAGCGGGGAAGAAATTCTCGTTTACTCTGACAACAA
>JAZLJE010000006.1:0-1733 GCA_045617705.1 Ruminococcus sp. | reverse complement strand
ATTTCCTGAGCAATCTCAAAGGCGGTAACCGAATAAGAGCAATATCGCAATTCCAGCATAAAGCGACTCTCTGAAAAAGCCGAATACTCGGTGTTGTCCTTCTCAACAATCAATATAAAAATAATATATCACCGATATAATTTGTTGTCAATTACAAAATAATAAATTATCTGAATTCTTCTTCTGATATTTCGAGAATAAGTTTGTCGATTTCATCCATACGGTCGTTATATTCGGCATCGTTCTCGTCTGTTGTTTCGGATGAATAATTATGATTTGCTTTTGTAATAAAATCCTCTGATTCTTTTTCAAAATGACTTTCGTCTGTTGTTTTTTCGTCTGTTTCATTGTCGATAACATCAACAAGATAGTCGGATGTATCGGCGGTTTCAAGATAAGAATGAGTCGGTGCTTCGCCAAACTCGGGGTCAACACCTGTGACTACTACTTCGTCTTCGTCAATATTTCTTCTGCCTGTCTTTGCGGGCAGTTTCTTTTCTTCTTTATATCTTTTTTTAGGCTCTTCGTCTTCGGGTTTGATAAGTTTTACTTCTTCTTTATTCAGACTTCTTACCGTTAATTCAACAAGGAAGGTTATAATATAGAAGCCTAAAAGTGTGAGTTCGATAGTTTCTACATTTTCAAGAAGTTCAAACTTCACGCCGTTGACATAAAGAGTACAAAAAGCATTTGCACCGTATGCAATAAGCATAGCAGCAGTCGGGAAGCCATATACAAAATTAGCCTTTACGGGGCTGCGCATATTGATAAACGAGATTAGTGCTGCGTAGTTAAACAGGAAGAGTGTCAACAAAATATAGACAGCAAGGATGCTTACAACAGAGATAGTAACCGAAACTGCAGTAAATTTCAAGAAAGTATTTACAAGTCTGAAGCCACTCCAAATAGCAGGAATAATATAGAAAATTGCAAGTCCGGAGGAAACATTGTTGCCCAATAAATGCGAAAGTGCAAGTACAACAAAGACAACAGCGGTAAACAAAGTAAGCAAAGAATCGATAAGGACCAATACATCTACAATTCCTGTTTCGAAAATGCCGAACAGTCGGTTTGCACCATCGAAAGCAAAAGTGATGGCAAGCAAAGCACCGAAGATACCTGTTACAATATTTCTTCTCATATTATAATACGGTGCTGTCTTTCTATCTATCAAACAGAAAATCAAAGCGAAAATCAAGATAGCCACAACACAGGCAATAGCAACATAGGAAAGTTGTAATGAAGTAAGTCCCAAGAAAGTCGGGGTAGCATCTGTAATAAAGATAACCTGACATATTTTAGTTGCCGTTGCAAGTAACGCAAGCGGTATAAAGAATATCCAAGATAATTTAGAGGTCATAAGACACCCCTCCCAAAATATCGGATACACAAGTACCCATAATACATATATATTTTAATTCTTTATTGTCATAATGTCAAGAAAAATAACATTTTTGTATTATCATTACTTTACATAGTGAAAAATTATGGTAAAATACAAACGAGGTGGTTTTATGAACATCAAAAAAATTTCTGCAATAATAATTTTGCTCGTTCTGCTCTGCACGCTTTTCGGTTGCAGTAAATCGGAGCCGTTGAAAGTAAAAGTTCTTATTTCTCCACACTTTGAAATCGGAGAATTGTCGGGTGACAGCGTTGGCGAAGCACAACTTTTCTACGAACACTATTTGAAAGATTGTGATACATATACTTTGTCAACAGGTGAAAATTTA
>JAZLJE010000005.1:0-2347 GCA_045617705.1 Ruminococcus sp. | reverse complement strand
TTTTCTTTGGTAGTTAAGAGGGAAACGCGGATTAAAAACATTCCTTGTTTCCCTTGCTGAATGATTATAAGGGTTGTGAACCGCATCAAGGGGAGAGTATTTTTTGCAAGCAAAAAATCTTCCTCTATTCCCTTGACACGGGCGAAGTGTGTTTCCAAGTCGATACAGTATCACAGTTTTTACAGATTGATAGTTTGGAAAAACCCTTGAAAAATCGCTACTTTTTTAATTTTTATGTTGACATTTACAGACAATTATGCTATACTTACTATAGTGGTTGAGAGATAGTGCGATGCACAGAAAGGACTTCATTATGTATATCAAAATCGAGAGAGTTTCAGACAAGAGAGTAGGAAAGAGATTCACATTTTTCAGCCGTAAGGCTACAGTAAACGGCGAGCAGACAGACAGAACCGATAAAATGGTGTTCGGTAATATCAGCGAGAGTATCAAAGAGGGCGAGATGCACGGAAAGCCCGTTTACAGATATGATAGTTGGTCTGCTACATTTTGCGGAAAGGCTTATGAAAAGGCTTTGACATTGACAGACAAGGCACACATTGACCTTTACGAGTTCACAATCACCAACAGATACAATGAGAATACCAAGAAGTCATATCCTTCAATTATGGTATTTGATTTCGACATTATCAGCGACAATGCAGAGGGCGATGTAGACACCGCATCGGACGAGGGCTTTATGCAGATTTCAGATGCAGATATGCCCGACTTCTTAAAGGAATAATCGTTTCTCAATCATATAACTATTAACTAATTCAATAAGCATCTTAAACCACTACCAAGGGGCATCGGGTCAAACCGATAGCCCTTTTCTTTTGCCCGTATATCCGAAGTGGCGCAAAGGAAGAAAGCCCGATAGTCAATCGGTCTTTCTTTGATGATAAGCAAGCCGTGATAACTCACGGCTTTTCAAATACAATGGATAATATAACTCTATCGAGGGTAAGAATTTTATCCTTGCTTCGCTTCGCTACGAATAGGACGGGGCGGTGAGAAGCCCGCCCCAAAAGATTTTTTTCTTTGGTAGTTAAGAGGGAAACGCGGATTAAAAACATTCCTTGTTTCCCTTGCTGAATGATTATAAGGGTGTGAACCGCATCAAGGCGAGAGTATTTTTCGGGCGAAAAATCTTCCTCGTAATCCTTGACACGGGCGAGGAAATTTACTCACGGCGAGGATATTTTACAATTTTGTTTTATATATTTATGTTGACATTTACAGACATATATGCTATAATCTTATTGTAAGTTAAAGATAGGTTTGCTCTTGGTGAGAGCGGAAAGGTTAGGTTTTATGATTAAGTTTATTGAGCGAAATATTCACGGGGCTTATGTTGTTTGGGGCGATATAGGAATCAGACAATATTACGGCTACACAAAAAAGAGGCAAGAGAAAGATACATTGCTGAATGTAAAAAATTGATTGTAGAAAATAAGCGAGGTTGAATATGGAAAGATACACTAAATTGATTGAAAGTATGAGAGCGATTGCTGATAAAGATATTAAGCATTATAAAGCCGATTTTGACGGCACAAATGAATATAGCGATGTAAATATGTTAAAGGACATAATGTTGAATCATCAGCCTCATTATGAAAGATTTATGGTATGGGGTGTGAGAGATACGGGAACTGATTTAGGTTTTAAGTCAAGTTTGGTTATTGATAATTCTTGGATTGTTGCTTGCATCAACTCAAAGGCTAATTCCAAATGGTATGAACTTGACTTGGATAACGGCACATTAAAGTCTATCAAGGACATTATCACTTATTACAATGAAACCCGTAAAAGTGATAAAACAAGATATTCCTTGCTGAATGATTTTATCAACGGAAAGTATCAAGAAGTTTATCGCAAGGAATTAAATTCTTATATGTTTCTTTTCAAAGGTTTTTATGAGAACCGCGAAGATATAGAAACTGAATCTAAAGAAATTGCCGATATTTTCCGCTTATGTAATTTTATGGTAACAGAAAAGACTTGGATAACACGAAAATCCTATTGCATATCAGCATAACCTTTTATATACCTATCGGGGCGAGAGTTAATCTCGCCTCTTTTTTTGTTCCCCGAGAACCGAGAACGCAAAGGAAGAAAGCCCGACAATCAATCGGTCTTTCCTTGATGATAAACGAGCCGTGATAACTCACGGCTTTTTCAAATACAAGGGATAATATAACTCTACCGAGGGTATTATATTTATCTTGGCTTCGCTTCGCTACGAATAGGACGGGGCGGTGAGAAGCCCGCCCCAAAAGATTTTTTTCTTTGGTAGTTAAGAGGGAAACGCGGATTAAAAACATTCCTTGTTTCCCTTGCTGAATGA
>JAZLJE010000004.1:0-2570 GCA_045617705.1 Ruminococcus sp. | reverse complement strand
CCGATATTTCTTATTTGAGGTCCGCCGACCATATCGACAGCCTCGCCGAGAACATTGATATATTTTTGAATAATCGGGTTTTTTGTAATATGAGAAAAACTTGTGAGTGAGCCGATATAAATGTCGCCATTGTCGGCAAGTGTTACTCCGCGGATTTCATCAAGAGCATAGATGCTTATGAGTTCTTTTCCCGCTCGTCTGCCCTCTCGAATTTGCACCAAAACATCGGAGCCACCTGCTAATATTTCTGCGTCTTTATGCTCCGTACGAAGTCTTACGGCATCTTCTACCGACTTTGCTTCGTAGAGCGCTTTTATATCATACATAGTAACTCCTCCTTAAATCAGATTTGCCTTTGAAAACTCTTCAAACATAACATGAGGAGTAATCGGAATTTTGTTTATCGAAACGCCTGTTGCAGAAAGGATGGCATTTCGAATGGCGGGGGCTACAGGACAGGTCGGTGGTTCGCCTAAACCTTTTGTGCCAAAGGGTGAAGTAGGCTCTGGATTTTCGACAAACTCGGCTTTCAAATTCGGATGGTCCATAAAAGTAGAGAGTTTGTAGTCAAGCAGGTTATTGTTCAGCACTCTGCCTGTTTTTGCATCGAAAAGTTCCTGCTCGGACAAAGCATAGCCGATACCCATTGACATACCGCCGTGCACCTGTGCTTCTGCAAGTGCAGGGTTGATAAGGCGACCGCAGTCGTGAACATTGATGATATCAAGCAGTTTACATTTGCAAGCGGAAATATCCACTTCAACCTCGGCAAAACAGCAACCAAATGAATAAGCGTTGCTCTTTATCTGGGCTGTGCTTTCGGCTGTAAGATGCTGTGAATCAACCGTGCTGTAAAGTGCGGTTGTGCAAAGTTCTGACAAAGTCATCAAAATTTCTTTGTTCTGCTTGTTTACTATATTTCCGTTTTCTATATCAATTTCGTCTTGTGGCATTTTGAGGAGAGTACCCCCGTATTTCAAAATACGGTCTTTGAGTAAGCCTGCTGTTTGATGAATTGCAAAACCGAATGCATAGGTTTGGCGTGAGCCGTAGGCACCTGTACCGAATGGAGTAATATCTGTATCCTGGCTCGACATAACATATACTTTTTCAAACGGAATTGACAAGGCTTCGGCAGTCATCTGGGCTATTGCTGTATCTGCACCCTGTCCGATTTCGGTTTCACCGACTTGCACCTGAACAGAGCCGTCTTGGTTCATTACCATACGGCAGGAAGAAACTTCGATACTGATAGGCCATACGCCTGTATTATACCAAAATACGGCACAGCCGATACCTTTTCTGACATTTCCTGTTTGGTTTTTATATTCTTCGACTTTTCTGTCGTAATCAATCTTTTTCTTTGCTTTATCTATGCACTGGTTGAATGTGTCAAAGAAGTTGACATTCTTTGAGAAATTATCTTTGTAGCCGACGGGCATAAGGTTCTTTCGCCTTAATTCAATCGGAGAGATTGAGAGTGCTTTTGCTATATCGTCAATCTGGCTTTCGACGGCAAACATAGCCTGCGGAATACCGTAGCCACGCATAGCACCGGCAACGGGGCGGTTGGTAAACACGGTATAGGCGTCGGACTCAACATTTTCACAAGGATAAAGTTGATGGAAACATCCCATACCTTTTGCTGCGATGGAATGACCGTGGGAAGCGTATGCACCTTGGTTTGAAAAAGACTCAAGTTTTCTTGCGACAAAAGTGCCGTCAGGTCTTGCATAGGTAATAATGTGGCTTCTTATACTATGGCGAACACGGTTAGAAACAAAAGTTTCTTCACGCGATACATCGAGTTTTACAAGGTGACCGCCGACTACAGTTGTAAGATAAGCACACAAAGGCTCATACAAAGCGTCTTGCTTGTTGCCGAAGCCTCCGCCTATGTAGGGCTTTATTATTCTTATCTTGCCCCAATCAATGCCGAGAGCCTGACCTACTATTCTGCGAACAATATGAGGGATTTGGGTTGAAGATACAACGGTGATTTTTCCTGATTCCTCTTTTGCGTAGCAGATATGATTTTCTATATGACAATGCTGAACTGTCGGAGTGTCATACCAGTTATCGAATTTGATAAGTCCTTTTTCTTTTATCGCTTCTTCATAATTTCCGAAACGGTTGGAAGTATGATTTAAAATATTATTTTTGTAATTTTCGTGTAGCAAGGGAGCGCCGTCTTTCATCGCTTCTTCGACATCCAAGACTACGGGGTATTCTTCATACTCGACTTTGATTTTTCGAACAGCCTGCGTTGCGGAAATCTCATTTTCGGCAATAACTACTGCGATATCATCACCGTAAAACCGCGGTCTGTCGGTTAAGAGCAATCTGTCGCAAACATCCTGGTGGGCTTCTTCAACAGACCATGGATGTCCCGCTGTGGGAAAATAATTTTTCGGAACATCAAAGCAGGCTACGATTTTCACTACTCCTTCGATATTCTCTGCTTCACTCGTATCAATAGAGAGCACCTTTCCGTTTGCAACGGTGGAATGAAGGATTTTTGCTATATACGCACCTTTGTCACACAAATCGTCTGTATATAAGGCTCTTCC
>JAZLJE010000003.1:0-15468 GCA_045617705.1 Ruminococcus sp. | reverse complement strand
AATAATCATACCGATAATATCAAATTTAACATTCATTATGTTTTCGTAAATCAAGGCGGCAGCCGTTACCACGGCAAGCACGACGACGGATATGCAAAGTGCGATTAGTGCTGCCTTTTTGTTAGTTCTGTTTTTGTTTTCCATTTTAATCCTTTTTCAAAGTTTTGTTTAAGTATTGTATGATAATGTCGGCACATTCATCAGGTGACAGCACAGTAGTACTGATACAAATGTCGTAGTTTCTTGCGCTGTTCCAACGGCGGCCTGTGTGGTGATGATAGTACTCTTTGCGGTAGGTGTTAATTTTGTTGATACGCTCTTTTGCCTGCTTGTTGGTGATAGCAAGTCGCTTCATTTCGTTTTGTACGCAGGTGTGGTCTCTTGCACCGACAAAAACTCTGACAAGATTTACATCTTCGTTCAAAAGAACATAGTCTGCACAACGACCGACTATAACACAGGACTCTTTTTTAGCAAGATTTCTTATTACATCTGCCTGACAGTCAAAGAGTTTTTGGTAGTCGTCAAAGTCGTCCGATTCGGGAGTGATAAGAGTGCCGTCGTATTCATCGGTTGAAATACGGGTTAGCAAAGAGTTCTTTACTCTTTCGTCAGCCGCGGCGAAAAGGTCAAGGCTTATACCACTTTGTTCGCTTGCAAGGTCGATAAGGTCGCGGTCATAAAAACCGATACCAAGTTTTTCGGCTACCTTTCTTGCAACTGATGCTCCGTTTGAGCCACAGCAACGGTTTACGGTGATAACAAATTTTTCCATAATTTCGCCCCCTTTGTCTGCGTATATACAATATATCATAACGGAAAGTTATTTTCAACCTAATTTTACACTAAGATAATAAATGCAAAGAAATTTTTTTGACAGCAAAAAAGAACAACCTTCTGTGACGTATAATCAGTCACAAAAGGTTGAATTTTTATCAATAATCTTTGTATCTCAAACAATTTGAGCATTTCGGCTTTATAAAGCCTTTGAATTTTCCGCCGCAAGCGGTACAACGGTTATTGTTTTGCCAGATATAGCGAATACCGGTGTTTATAAAAGCCTTTGACGAAATGTATTCCAAATTCGTCGGCATAATAACCTCGGAAAGTTTTGAGCAGTTTTCAAAAGAGTTTGGTTTAATAATATTGATACCGTTGCCGATAACGACCTTTTCAAGATTAAAACAATCTTTGAATGCCGAGTCCCCGATAGTTACTACGCTGTTGGGGATAATAACGCTTTTGAGTTTATCGTTTTTGCAGCAGGCAAAACTTGCAATTTCGGTTACTTCGCTTGGAATGGTAATTTCTTCGTCTGTGCCTTTATACGCTTCTAAAACGCCGTCTTTTATTACAAAATCATTTTGTGCCATATATACTCCTCATTTTTTAAGTAGTGAGTATATATTAGCATAATAAAAAAAGATTTTCAATAGAAGATTTACAGAAAGGCTTTCATATTGTTGATGTTGTTTTCTTCGGTTTTCAAGAGTTTTTCGGCAAGGTTTGTTATTTTCTTGTCTCTGCCCGAATATTCGCGTTTGTGTTTTATTATTTTTGTAACGCCCATAGCACTGCCTTCTATCATCATTTCGGCAATTTTTGAGTCGGAGTGTTCACGCTTTAGTTTTATCGAACACATCATATCCGACATTTTTCTTGCGTATGGGCTTATTCTTGTTTGCTCGCCGTCATTTCGTCTTATCGCTTTTGACGCGGTACGGTAGATTTTTCCGTACTCTTTGCGCTGGTTATTTAGTTCGCGTTTCATTCTTTTGCCTCTTGCATACGGTACAACCGAGTTGATACCGATAACCCCCATCAAAGAGTTTTTTGAAATAAATGCAAGCAATTCGTTGTCATTCAAAAAAATCACCTCGATACTATTTTTTGTACCGAGGTAAAATTTATTTATGTAATAATTTGTAAAATCAATTATCAGCAAAAAGTTCTTTATGCATTCGCGAATAATGAAAAATATACTGCTGTGCTATGCCCGCGTATTCACCGAAAATCTCCGCTGACTCTCCGTCGAAAAGGACATCCATCGCCCTTTTCATCCATACATCAAGCGGAAAAGACTCAAGCCTGTGCATACCGTAAAGCAAAGTGCAGTCGGCGACCTTTTTGCCGACACCCGTGATTTTCATAAGGCTTTTTTGAGCGTCGTCGTATGGGAGTTTTTGTATATCGTCAAATACGATTTCGTTTTTATAAACTTTATCTGTTGCGTCGAGGATATATCTGTCGCGAAAGCCCGCTTTCAGTACACTCAAGTCTTCTTTGGAAAGAGATGAAAGTTTTTCTGCCGAAGGAAAAGCAAAGGCAGATTTGTCGACCTGTTCACCGAAATTTTCGCAAAGACTTTTTACGATTTTCTTTATCCTTTGGATGTTGTTATTTTGTGAAATGATGAAAGAAATAAGGGTTTCAAAAGGCTCTTGTTTGAGTATTCTTATCCCCGGTGCGTACTTTGTTGCGTCACGCATAACCTTGTGAGTTTTTGAAAGTTTTTCTCTTACTTTGCCGTAGTCAAGCGAAAAGTCAAAGTAATCGTACCACATATCGGCATCGGCTTTTCTTGCCCCAAAAATTGTCAGCGTATCGTTTTCGAGATAAACTTTTACTGCCCTTTTATTAACAACGCCGAAAAAAGAACCGTCATCATTTTCTTCCCAGCGAAAAGCCTGACCGCAGTCAAGCGTTTCTCTTAAATCGAGGTCTTTTACACCGACAAAAGCAATCCCATTTTTCAAAATCTCTGTTTTCATATCGTTCTCCGAAAAGTAATATTTGATATAGTATATCATATTTTAATAATTTGTGCTATAATGAAAATGGTGGTGAAAGAGATGAAAGAAAAAGACACCTTGCGTGAACAATCAATCGATTTTGCTATTGCAGTTTCTGATGTTTGCGAAAACATTTCGGGAATATCAATCTATACAAATCAACTTTTGAGATGTTCTTCGTCAGTTGGAGCAAATATTTACGAGGCAAAATATGCACAAAGTCGAGCAGATTTCATAAACAAAATGGAAATTGCACTAAAAGAGGCTTTTGAAACAGAATATTGGATTGAACTTCTTTATCGAAAGAATAAACTAACAAGTGAACAGTACGATGATTTGAAAATCAAAAGCGGAACCATTCGACGAAAATTGATTGCTTCAGTTACTACGGCAAAAGAAAATAAAGATTAATGTATATACATACATTTTAGTGAAAGCATATCGAATGTGCCGAAGGCACATATATCGTGACCGTAAGGTCATATCGAATTTTGCAGAGCAAAATATATCATTTTTATCGATATCCATTTTCCTCTCGGAAAATGGGCGATATGCGTTTCCGCTCGATATACGCATTGCGTTCGATATGCATTTTTATAAATGCAAGACAAAAAGGATGTGATTTTTATGAAAGAAAATATCTGCAATATTCCAATTCACGATATATTCAATGATACCTGCGGTTGCCCTATTTGCAGGATTGAAAAAATGCTTGAAGACATCTATGTTGAGTACACGACAGGACCTGCGATGATGGCTCCCGATGTACGCATAATCACAAATAAAAAGGGTTTTTGCAAAAAGCATTTTGACCTTATGGCAGAAAAAGGACCGCGCCTTTCAAACGCTTTGATACTGCAAACTCACCTTGACGAAATAGGTCGTACCTTGTTGCCTGAAAACAGCAGAAAAACTCCTACAAAAGCCCGGCAAAAAGGGATAGATGAGTTGATGTCGTCTTGCTATATCTGTGATAGGATTGAACACGATACGGTGCATTTTCTTTCTACTGTTTTTGTGGAATTTTGTGAGGATGAAAATTTCAGAAAATCATACGAAAATCAGGAATTTTTGTGTCTTTCTCACTATTCGCTTGTTATGAAATGTGTCAAAAAGCACGGCAAGATAAAAAGAGCATACAAAAACGAATTTATCACCGCGACAAATAATCTTTGCAAAAAATATCTTGAAAGTTTAGTTGATGATGTGACGAAATTTACAAAAATGTATGACTATAATAACCGCGGAAAAGATTTCGGAACTTCAAAAGACTCGATAGAAAGAAGTATAGATTTTCTTTGCGGAAAATAATGAAATATTTTTGTAATTTGACTAATATGGTCTAATATGGTAACATCACATTGGTACATACAGTACCCAAAGAGGTTACCATAACGGTAATAGGCGGTTGACCTTCACAAATTCTTTGTGGAGGGACTTTATGAAAAAACCCTCCGGAAAGGAGGGTGATAGTATGGGACAAGGGTCTTTTGTTATATTAACAATGATTTTACTTATCGCATTACTTATTATCATAAAAAAATAACCGCCCGGCCTGCAAACCAGCGGTTATTCTTTAACCAATAGTGAAGGCAACCGTCTATTCGGTAACCTCTTTGTATTTTTATTATAACACATAAATTTGAATTGTCAAACTAAAAATGCTTATATAGTTTTATAACACCATTTTCGGTGTCGGTTATTCCGAGTGAGATAAAGTTTTTTTCTTTGTCTTTTATTCGGAATATTTTTTTGTCTTTCACAGATGTTTCTTTCAATTCGGTCCTATCAATATTAAGCGGATTTCCGTTTTTAAAGCGAAACGCCTGCGCGTCTGTGACGACTATTTCGGGGTAATTTTCAAAAAGGCTTTCCACGCTTTTTATGTACTTATTCACATTACCGTTTGCGACTGTCTCTTTGAGTTTTTCAAGTGTTATCGCGTCAGATAAAGTATAAAAACAGGCAAAAGTGCGGGTGAGCGAAGTCATCGTGCCGATTGTATTAAGGGCTTTTGCGATATCGTCAATCAGCGTTCGGATATAAGTCCCTTTTGAACAGGAAATGTCAAAAGTTCCCGTCTGATTTTTTTCGTCAAAATCCAAAAGGTCTATTGAATAGACAGTGACTTTGCGCTTTGTTCTTTCGACTTCTTTGCCCTGACGCGCCAAATCGTAAAGGCGTACACCGTTTACTTTTACTGCTGAATACATCGGAGGTATTTGGGTAATATCTCCGACAAAGTTCGGCAAAACGGAAAGGACAGCCTCTTTTGTAATATGGCTTTCTTCCCTTTTTTGTACTTCTCCCCAAATGTCGAGAGTGTCTGTCTGAAGACCAAAACGAAAAAACGCTACATATCGCTTGTCGTGGTTTTCTATAATATCCTGCGCCTTTGTAGCGGAGCCTAAAAGCACAGGCAAAACACCTTTTGCATTCGGGTCAAGTGTTCCCGTATGCCCGACCTTTTTCTCGCCCAAAGTTTTTCGTACAACGGCAACAACATCAAAAGAGGTGAAATCCTCCTCTTTGTTTATAACAATTACGCCGTTCATAGGGTTTCTTCACATGCTTTGATAAGCCTGTATTTTACCGAGGCGAGGTCGCCTTTTATTGTGCAGCCTGCGGCAGCCGGATGACCGCCTCCGCCGAACTGTTTGCAAAAATCCGAGGCGTTTATACCCTCATTTGTGCGTACGGAAATCTTGAAAATTCCGTCGGGTTTTTCGCGCATTGTAATACCCATCAAAACGCCTTCGACCTGTGACGGAATAGAGGCAAGACCTTCCATTTCGTCGTCGCCTGCGTTGAGCATTTTTATCATTGACCGGGTGATGTAAATGATAGAACATTTACCGCCCGCATAAAATTCCATTGTGTCGTATACCATTCGCTCCATTTTCAGTTTGGAGCGTGTTTTTGTCTGGAAGTTTTTGCGGTTTATCTTTTTCCAGTCACAATGTGACATAAGTTTTGAAGCATAGATGTGAGTTCTCTCTGTTGTGTTAGAATAACAAAAACAGCCTGTGTCGGTGGAAATGCCCGTGTAGACAGCACCGGCGATATCTTCGTCAATATCAACATCACAAAGTTCAAGTATCTCAAAGATAATTTCGCTTGCCGCGGCTGCCTTTGCATCAACATAGATATTTTCTGCATCCAAGGTGTTTGAGCCGTGGTGGTCAATACAAAGGTTGATTTTGTCTTTGTACTGTGTCATATTCTCGCCCAAAAGCGTAGGTGCTGCAACATCAACGCTGACAATATAGGAAGGCTCAAAAGACATTTCTTCGTAATTATCAGAAAGATATGACATAAGTTTCGGCAACTTTCCGTCTATTATTACATTTGCCTTTTTGCCCATTTTTCGCAGAATACGGCACAGAGCATACGAACTTCCCAAAGTATCTCCGTCGGGATAGCGATGTGTCAGGATAAGAAAATTATCGTTTTCTTTCAACAGGGAAACAACTTCATCAAGTGTTATCTGTCTCATCGTCAAACTCCTTTATATCAAGAGTATTCAGTATTTTTGAAATTTCGGCGCTGTATTCGATTGAATCCGACGGGACAAAAATAAGTTCGGGGATGTGGCGAAGTTTGAGCCTTTGTCCCAACTCCCGCCTTATATATCCCGATGCGGAAACAAGACCTTTTACAGCCGATTTTGCTTTTTCCATACCTTCGAGGGCGCTGACATAGACTTTGCAGTAGGACAAGTCGTTTGTGACTTCAACTCTGACTATCGAGAGGAAAACAGAGGTAACTCTCGGGTCTTTGAGTTCCCTTAAAATCGCTGTCAGTTCTCTTTTGATGTCCTCGGTGGTACGACCTATTTTATGATTAGCCATTATAAAACCTTGCTCTTTCAGTCCTCACGATATTCTTCGATGGTGAATACTTCGAAGATATCGCCTTCTTTGATATCGTTGAATTTTTCAAGTCCGATACCGCATTCATAACCTTCGTTGACTTCTTTTACGGAGTCTTTGAAACGCTGGAGTGAGCCGATATGGTCGTCTGCGATAATAATACCGTCACGAACAACTCGAACTCCTGCGCCACGCTGGATTTTACCCGATTTGACATAAGAGCCTGCGATATTTCCGACTGATTTAATTCTGATGATGTCACGAACTTCGGCAGTACCGAGGATAACTTCTCTTGTTTTCGGAGCAAGCATACCTTTCATAGCACTTTCGATTTCTTCGATACAATCGTAAATTACGCGGTAAAGACGCATATCAACGCCGTCACGCTCTGCGTTTACCTGTGCGGTCTGGTCGGGACGAACATTAAAGCCGACGATAATCGCATTAGACGCGTTGGCGAGCATAACATCGCTTTCGTTGACGGCACCGACGGCACCGTGGATGATGTTGACTCTTACTTCGTCATTTGAAAGTTTTTCAAGCGACTGTCTTACAGCCTCGACAGAACCCTGAACATCGGCTTTTACGATGATTTTGAGTTCCTTTACATCGCCCAACTGCATTTGGTCGAAAAGGTTGTCGAGGGTGACTTTTGTTCTTTGGTTGAACTGTTCTTCCTTTTTCTGGTGCTTTCTCTGGTCAACAAGTTCGCGGGCAAGACGCTCATCCGATACGGCGTTGAATGTATCACCGCCTGTGGGAACATCATCAAGACCGGTAATTTCAACAGGAACGGAAGGACCTGCAGTTTTGACCTGTCTGCCTTTGTCGTCTGTCATAACTCTGACATGACCTACAGTAGTACCTGCGATAACAACATCGCCTGTATGCAAAGTACCGTTTTCGACAAGGATAGTTGCGATTGGACCTCTGCCTTTGTCAAGGCGGGCTTCGATAACCGTACCTTTTGCCGCACGGTCGGGATTTGCTTTGAGTTCTTTTACTTCTGCAACTAAAAGTACCATTTCGAGCAAGTCGTCAATGCCCATACCTGTTTTTGCGGATACGGGAACACAGGGAGTATCACCGCCCCATTCTTCGGGGATGAGTTCGTACTCTGTGAGTTGCTGTTTGACCTGTTCGGGGTTAGCGCCGGGTTTATCCATTTTGTTGATAGCAACGATAACGGAAACGCCCGCGGCTTTTGCGTGGTTGATAGCCTCAACCGTCTGGGGCATAATACCGTCGTCGGCGGCGACAACGAGGATAGCAATATCAGTAACCTGTGCACCTCTTGCACGCATTGTGGTGAACGCTTCGTGTCCCGGTGTGTCAAGGAAGGTGATAGGCTTGTCGTTGACTTTTACTCTGTAAGCACCGATATGCTGGGTAATTCCGCCTGCTTCGTTTTCGGTTACTTTTGCATTTCTGATATAGTCGAGGATAGAAGTTTTACCGTGGTCAACGTGTCCCATAACAACAACAACGGGCGCACGGGTAACGAGGTTATCGTCGGTGTCTTCTGTTTCGTCGATAATTCTTTCTTCAATGGTGACGACAACTTCTTTTTCGACCTTTGCGTGAAATTCCATAGCGATAAGGGAAGCGGTATCAAAATCGATTGTATCATTTGCAGTTACCATAGTACCCATAAGGAAAGCCTTTTTAACAACTTCGGCAACGGTTGCTTTGAGTTTAAGCGCCAAGTCGTTTACGGTGATTTCTTCGGGGACATAAATGGTCATCTGCTTTGCCTTACGCTCTTTGTCGATACGATTGAGTCTTTCCTGCTCGGTCTCGCGTTTTGCGCTTCTGCGGTTTTTCTGCTTTGAGCGCTGGTTAATCTTTTGCTTTTTGGAAGACATATTGTTTTCGTTTTTGACCTTGTCGTAAGCCATATCAACATATTTTTGGTTATATCTTTCGACATTGACTTCAACTGCAGATGTGTCGATAACTCTGCCTGTACCGCGGCGGGATTTAATCTCGCTTTTGAGGTCGATATTGTCATCGATAGTTTGGGGCTTTTCTTCCTTTTTCTTCTTGGGGGCTACTTCTTTTGTACCCTTCTTTGCCGAGTCGGGACGCAGTTTGTCTTTTGCTTCTTCCTGCTTTTTCTTCTCTTCTTCCTTGCGGATTTTGGCTTCTTTCTCTGCTTTTTCGATAGCCTTGTCGCGTACGGCAAAGTATTTGTCAAAGTTTTCAACTTCGTTTTGCTTTGTAAAGCACTCGAAAATGACATCGAGTTCCTGTTCTGTCAACGCTGTCATTGTCTTCTTTTCGACACCGCAGTTGTCTTTTAAAATCTTGATAACTTCTTTTGAAGTTATATCCAAATCGGCAGCGACATCCTTGACTTTATATTTTATAGTAATAGCCATACTATTTTTCCTCCTTCGTCATTTCAAAAAGTTCACAGATTTTGTTTGCGAAACCGCTGTCGCAAATAGCGATAACGGCACAGTTTTTTCCGATACACAAAGAGAGTTGTTCTTTTTTGTAATTAAGCGTGAGCGTTTTTACACCGCATTTTTTGCACACATTTTCGATATCCGAAACCGTATGGGCTGATGTATCGTTTGCAAACAAAACAAGTTGTGCTTTCTTTTCGTTTACGGATTTAGTGACCGCATCAAAACCGTAGCAAAGTTTGTTTGCTCTTCTTGTTAGTCCGATAAAGGACAAAAGTTTGTCATTCATTATCAATTTCCTCTGCGATACGGTCATATATTTCGGGAGAAATCATACACGAAAACGCCCGCTCAAAACGCTTTGCTTTTCTTGCTTTTTCAAAGCAGGCTTTGCTTTTGCAGATATATGCGCCGCGACCTGATTTCTTGCCTGTTAAATCAAGAGAAATTTCGCCCTCTTTTGAACGAACAACTCGAACAAGTTCTTTTTTCTCTTTCATTTCGTTACAGCCAAGGCATTTTCTTAAAGGCACTTTTCTCGTGTTCATATATTTCTCCTTTCTTTATTTTATGTCAAAAATTATTCTTCGTCTGTGTTTTCCTCTGTGGTGTCTTCTTCATCTTCGCCCCAGAAACCCGATTCGGGACGGATGTCGATTTTGTAGCCTGTGAGTTTTGCAGCAAGACGAACATTCTGTCCTTTGTTGCCGATAGCAAGCGAGAGTTGACCGTCGGGAACGGTAGCCTTGCAGGCTTTTGCGCCGTCGGGGTCAACAACAACTTCAACCACATTGGCAGGGGACAAAGCCGCCGCAACGAACTCTACGGGATTTTCGGAATAGAGAACGATATCGATTTTCTCTCCGCCGAGTTCTTCAACAATGGAGTTGACTCTTGCTCCTCTTGTACCTATGCAGGCACCGACTGCGTCAACCTCGGGGTCGTCGGAGAATACAGCCATTTTTGTACGAGAGCCAGCCTCACGGGAGATAGACTTGATTTCAACAATACCGTCGAAAATTTCGGGAACTTCTTTTTCAAAAAGGCGTTTAACAAAATCGGGATGTGTACGGGAGATAATTGCACGCGGACCACGCTCGCTTTCTTTGACTCCTGCAACATAAATTTTGATTGTACCGCCTTCGACGAGGCGTTCGTTTCCTATTTGTTCGGACTTGGGAAGAACACATTCCGCTTTGCCGAATTTCAAGGTTGCGTTGCCTGTAACAGGGTCAACACGCTCGATGGTCGCGGTTGCGATTTCCTGCTGTTTTGAGTTAAATTCAACAAGCATCTGACCTTTTTCTCCGTCACGGATACCTTGGCGGATAACAGAACGCGCTGTTTGAACGGCAATTCTGCCGAACTGCTTTGGCTCAAGGGGAATAGCAACCTCTTTGCCGACTGCCGCACGCTTTGAGATAAGTTTTGCGTCTTCGAGGCTAATCTGGAAATTCGGATTTTCGACTTCCTCTACAACCTCTTTTTTGAGTTTTACCGAAAAGGCGTTTTTCTGGTCGTCCATTTTGATATCAACATTTTCATTTCCGCCGTAAAGATTTCTGCAGGCGGACATGATAGCCTTTTTAATCTGTGCTATCATATAGTCTACCGGAATACCCTTTTCCTTTTCGAGCAAGCGTAATGCTTCAAATAATTCTTTGTTACTTGCCATTTTTGATTATCCAACCTTTCTTATATAAATGATATATTGATTTTCATTTTAGTCGAAGTCGTCAAGTTTTATACTTGCGACATCTTTTTTATTTACCGTGATTTTGTTTTCCCCGCTGTGGTCGGTTATTGTGATTTCGCCGTTGTTGTACGAAGAAAGCACACCGCAAAACTCTTTGCCGATACTGTCTATCGGGCGTATCATCTTTACTTTTATATCTGCCCCGATAAATTTTAAAAAGTGTTCATCTCTTACAAGTTCGCGTTCAATTCCCGGTGAACTTACTTCGAGGATATATTCATTTTCAATCGGGTCGAGTTCGTCGAGCGGTTTGTCGATAGCACGCGATAAATTTTCGCAGTCGTTGATGTCAACCCCGCCGTCTTTGTCGATAAAGATACGCAAAAACCACTGTGAGCCTTCTTTAAGATACCGAACATCCCAGATATCAAGACCTAAGTTTTCTGCATAAGGCTTTACAAGTTCTTCGACGATTGTGACGGTCTTTCCTTTAGAATTAGCCAAAAAATCACCTCAACAATACGAAAGAGCAGGCCCGTCAAGACCCACTCTTTACTGTCAATAGTATTAAACTGTCTAATATTTTAGCACGCGTATTTGCATTTGTCAAGCAATAATAGTTTTTAGTGTTTAGTATTTAGTTTTTAGAAAATATAAATCAACCTTTTAGCCTCCCATTGTGAGGGGAGGTGGCAAGCCGAATGGCTTGTCGGAGGGGTAGTTTATAATAGTATTTAGTGTTTAGTAATTAGAAAATATAAATCAACCTTAATTGTCAATTATCAATTATCAATTAACCTTTTACCGCGCCTGCGGCAACGCCTTTGATGATATATTTTTGCAGGCTGATATAGAATACGATAATCGGGATAATGGCAAGCACGAGCATAGCCATCATTGCGCCGATGTCGATTGAGCCGTAACCGCCTTTGAGATACTGAATGGCTATCGGGATAGTTTTGTACTTCTTTATATTCAAAACAAGGTATGGCAACAGATAGTCATTCCAAATCCACATTGTTTCAAGTATGCCGACAGAAATCGCGGTGGGCTTTAATATCGGCAAAACAATCATAAAGAATGTTTGCAACGGAGAGCAACCGTCTATCAGCGCCGCCTCTTCAATTTCAATCGGAACAGCCTTGACAAAACCGGAAAACATAAACACCGCAAGTCCAGCACCGAAACCGAGGTACACGATGATAATACCGAGAGGGTTTGTGAGTTTCAAAAAATCTGCCGTTTTCGACAAGGTGAACATTACCATTTGAAAAGGGACTATCATCGAAAAGACAAAGAGAAAATAGAGGCACTTTGAAAATTTGCTTTGACTTCTTGTTATATACCAAGCACACATCGAGGTGCAAAGAAGAATTAAAAACACCGAGCCGACTGTGATAAAAAGCGAATATCCGAAAGACGAAAGAAACGAAGTTTTCTCGATACCGCTTGTGTAATTTTCAAGTCCCGAAAAGGTTTGAACATTTGGCAGAGAAAACGGGGATTTTGCTATATACGCTTTTTTCTTGAAAGAGTTGTAGAGGATAATTATTATCGGTGCGATATAGATAACTGAAATTATCGAAAAGATAATGGTTGAGAGTAAACCTTTTTTGCCTTTCTTTTCATTCATTACGCTTGCACCTCTCTTTTTCTTGTGTAGTAAAGTTGAAGTAGGGCTATTACGGCAACAAGCACGAAGAAGATAACCGCTTTAGCCTGTCCGACACCCTCAAAGCCCGTGCGTCCGTAGAAGGTGTTGAAGATATTGAGTGCGAGCATTTCGGTCATTTTTGACGGTTCACCCGCAGTAAGAGCCAAGTTCTGGTCAAATAACTTGAACGAGTTTGTGAGCGTGAGAAAAACGCTAATCGTAACAGACGGCATTACCATCGGGATAATAACTTTTCGCAGTATTTGAGAGCGTGACGCTCCGTCGATTCTTGCGGCTTCCATTACTGACGGCGAAATATTCTGTATTCCCGCGATATAAATTATCATCATATAGCCGACCTGTTGCCAGTTCATCAGTATAAGAAGTCCGAAGAAACCGTAGGTTGCGGAGAAAGTCAGCGTTTTTGCAAAATACAGAAGTATGCCGTTGAATATAAGTTGCCAGATATAACCGAGTACGATACCGCCGATAAGGTTCGGCATAAAGAACACGGTACGAAAAAGGTTTGTTCCTTTGAAACCTTTTGTCAGAAGATAGGCAATAGTAAATGCAATAACATTTATTGTGACAACCGCGGCGACGGTAAACAGGGCGGTAAACCACAAAGCGTGGATAAAAGAGTCATCCGAAAAAACTTTTTGATAGTTGGAAATCCCCGTAAATTTTGCATCGGTTACTGTAGTAAATTTGCAAAAGGACAGGTAAATTCCCAAGATAAACGGAACTATAAAACCTATAATAAACGCTAAGAGCGTTGGCAACACGAAAATCGGTGAGTATTTTTTTATTGTACGATTCATGGGAATTTACCCTCCAAAAAATTTTAAACTTTTACAAATACATTATTTACTGTTTACGGCTTTATATTCACTTTCCCAGCCGTCAACAAAGGCGGTTTCTACTTTACTCCAATCGCCCGTGCCTTGTGCATATTCCAAAAGTGCAGAGCCTACGCCGTTTTTCCACTCTTCGCTGGGCATAGTTGTAAATGTCCACGCAACGGGAATTTTGTCTTGTTTTATATATTCGTTTGCTGCCCTGACAAGAGGATTATCGGCAGTAAATTCTTCGGTGAAGGTTGTAAACGGGGTAACGAATTTGAGTTCTTCGGACATTGCTTTTTTGCCTTCGTCCGAGGTGATAAGCCAATCGAGAAAAGCAAGAGTTGCGTCGATATCCGCCTGCTTTGCGTTTTTGTTTACGCACCAATAGTTTTCGCTGCCTGTGCAAAGTCCCTGCTTTTCTTCGCCGTCTGCTCCTATATAAATAGGAAGCATACCTAAATCGTCGTCGCTGACTTCGTAGCCTTTTATATCATCATAAGCCCAAGTGCCGTTTTGATAGAACACCGCTTCTTTCAAAGCAAATTCGGATGAAGCGTCACTGCCTGTTTTTGATGAGAGCAAAGACGGTTCTGTTGTTGAGTTGTTGATATACAAATCCCAGATGTTTTTGTAGTTTTCGAGATATGTTCCTTTTATCTTGTCGGTGGAGGTTATATTTTCATCTTTGTATTCATAGTATACAGGGAGGTTTGCAAGGTGGGTTTTAAAACGCCAGTCGGATGATGAGTCCATTCCGGCTGATGTAAATGCACCTTTTATTCCGAGAGTATCCTTTTTGCTTTGAATATCCTCTGCAACTGCTTTGAGGGTTTCAAAGTTGTTTATCTCGTTTACGGATGTAATAAGAGCACCTTCGGTGTTGATGTAGTCATTTATTAGCGACTTGTTGTAAATAAGTCCGTAGGTTTCGATTACATAGGCAATAGCGAGGGCTTCGCCGTTGTCACCTTTCAGTACAAAATCGTCGGAAGCAAGGTTTTTGTAGAGAGAGGTGTTTGACAAGTCGTAGCAGTAGTCTTTCCACGAAGCAAGACCGACAGGACCGTTGACCTGGAACAAAGTCGGAGCCTCGGTTTTTGCTATTTCGGATTTCAGGGTGGACTCGTAGGTGTCAGATGCCGCCGTTACCACGGTGACATCGACTCCCGTGCTTTCGCTGTAGCGGGATGCGATATCCTCCCACTGCTGTGATTGTTCAGGCTTGAAGTTTAGGAAATACACCTTTCCTTTTGCTGTTTCTTTGTCACCGGATGTATCTTCTCCGCAGCCTGCAAACAAAATGCAAACAAAACACAGAGCAAGCACAAGCGACAAAATTCGTTTGATGTTTTTCATAAAAATTCTCCTTTATTTTATATTCTGCCGAACACACGACAAACGAAACGCATTTCGGCTTAACCTATTTTACAAAAGAATTTGTAATATTATAGCCGAATTTTGGCAGATTATTAAAATATATTTTTGCATAAGAAAAACCCTCTGCAATCAAACGACTGCAGAGGGCAAGTTTTTGTATATTAAGTTTTATTTTACTTTCCAAATATCCTGTGCATACTGGAGGATAGTTCTGTCGGATGAGAAAGTACCGCAGAAAGCGATATTCTTCAGGCACTTTGTACCGAAAGCAATTCTGTCTTTGTAGTCTTTGTTGACCTGTAATTTCTTTTCAACATAATCGGGAAGGTCGTAGAAAAGGAAGTAGTGGTCAGCAATATGCCAACTTGTGCCGTAGAGCAAAGCGTTATGAAGTTCAGCAAAACTGCCTTCGCCTTGAGCACCGTCGTCGCTGAATGTACCGTCGATAAGAGTGTCGACAACTCTCTTAATCATCGGGTTAGCATCGTAGAGAACCTTCGGATTGTAGCCGTTTTGCTTGAGGTCTTCAATGTCTTCAACTCTGCCGCCGAAGATATATTCATTTTCTTCGCCTGCTGCTTGAGTAATTTCGACATTAGCACCGTCGTAAGTACCGAGTGTTACAGCACCGTTGAACATAAATTTCATATTACCGGTACCGGAAGCCTCTGTACCTGCTGTGGAAATCTGCTCGGAAACATCGGCAGCAACAACGATTTTCTCGGCATAAGAAACATTGTAGTTAGACAAGAAGAATACCTGCAATTTGTCTTTTGTGTCGGGGTCGTTGTTTACGAGGTTTGCAATTTCGTTGATGTACT
>JAZLJE010000002.1:0-2033 GCA_045617705.1 Ruminococcus sp. | reverse complement strand
AGGCCTTTGCCTTAAAATCTTTTTTAGAGCATCTTCTCTGCTCATCAAACACTTGCGTGTTTTCTGTCCGTAATCTCTCGATTACTTACTTGATGTTTTTTAGTGTCATCTCACTGTAATTATTTCTTGAGTACTTTCCGTCGCATCTCTGCTTCGGCGCTCTCAAAGTAATTACGGGTTTCTTCTTACTTCGTTGTTTAATTTTCAAGGTCCTTGTTTGCTTTTGGAGAGTTGTTACATTGATGTAATTTTTTCTCCGCAGCGTAAGTATTATTATATTCAAACTTTTGGCTGTTGTCAAGAAAAAAATTCAAATTTTTCTAATTTTTTTTAAATTTTTTTATATATAAAGAAAAAACATGGATTTTACGCGGATTTTCGATAGTATAATGACCTTGATTTTATCAATACTCAGGCTGATTTATGAAAACTTTACCTCCTTACAAAACAAGTTTTCAGGGCTTTTGACATTAATTTTCTCAAAAATAAATATAAATATTACAAACTTGTAATATGATATCACGATATTTTGTGATATTATTATATATGTAATACATTATATAGGGTGGTGCATTTATGGACAACAAATATATTATTACCATTGCAAGGCAATTTGGCTCGGGTGGTCGTGCTATCGGTCAGAAACTTGCAGAAAAACTCGGCATTGATTTTTACGACAAAGAACTGATTTCACTTGCTGCAAAGGAAAGCGGAATTAACCCTGAAGTTTTTGAGTCTGTTGATGAAAAGGCTGCAAACTCGCTGCTCTATTCTCTTTCGATGGGCTTGTACAGTTTTTCAAGCGGATTTTCCGCTATGGGTGACTTGCCTGTTAACGACAAACTGTATATACTTCAACACAAAATCATTCGTGACCTTGCGGCAAAAGGTCCGTGCGTAATTGTCGGAAGATGTGCAGACTATATTCTGAAAGACCACGACAGATGTATTTCTGTATTTATTCACGCTAATATGGATTACAGAAAAACCCGTGCTGTTGAAGTTCACAACATTGACAAAGACAGAGCCGAACACATTATAAACAGGACTGATAAATCGAGGGCAAACTACTATAGTTTTTACTCCGGACAAAAATGGGGACTCGCAGAAAACTACAACCTATGTGTTGATTCATCAAAACTTTCGGAAGACCAAATTGTTGACCTCATCATTTCTTATCTTGAAATTAAAGACAAATAATATGAAGCGACTGCTGATTGAAAGATTTTCAGCAGTCGCTTTTTTGTATGCCCCTAAAAACGAATCGAGGGCACTTTGGAAAAATACTTATATACCATATATATTATCAGTTTGAATTATCTATTACCGTGAGCGGGTCGATGAGTCTGTCGCCGACTTTTATTTCAACGTGTATATGCGGTTCGTCTTCACATTCGCAGGGAATTTGTGATACTGTTCCTATCACATCACCTTGTGAAATTTCGTCTTTCATTTTTACATTGGTGTTTGAATCAAGTCCGCAATATATTACCGTGAAATCTTTTGAATCAACCATAACGATAACTCCGTACATCTCGGAAAAAGATATACTCGATACAACGCCGTCACTCATTGCATATACATTCTCGCCGATTTCGGCAGAAAAGTCACAACCGGTATGGGCTCGGTAATCCTGCATTGTTTTGCTGTATACGGCGTTTTCGCTGTACTGTTTCAGTACACTCTGATTTTTTATCGGGCAAATAAGGCTTTCTTCAACTTTCAAAACGGCTTGCAGGGAATTTAGTTCCGATTGCATATCGGCATTTTCTGTCGGAGAAGATGAGTTTTCATATATAGTTATGCTTTTTGACTTTTTCTCCTGCGTGGGAGTTTCAACAATCTGTGACGGTGTTGCGTCGTTTACCGTGCTTACTTCTTTCATTACATCCTGTATTGTTTCTTCAGTAAGGGTTGCAGATACATCTTTATCATCCGCTGATGAAATATAGTCACTCACGGAGGTATATGCCGACCATACAGCAAGTCCGACTGCAACAAGACATATTGACAGGGCAACATAAAAACCTGTT
>JAZLJE010000001.1:0-22878 GCA_045617705.1 Ruminococcus sp. | reverse complement strand
TTGCTAATTCTTCTTTTCTTGACATTGTTGTACCCCCGTTATTACTGATTCTATAGTTTCCTTTTTGTATTTGTAATATGTGCCTCTCGATATGTGAGCGGGCTTCTGTCTTTCATTTCCTTTTGAATCTCTAACAGTTATTATTGATTGATTTATGATTTTAATAATATCAATGTCTTTATAGCCGTCTGCTATCTTATCGGCTATTATTTCTTTTATCGGCTCTTTCGCTCGGATAACGAATGGCTCTCCGCTCTTTCGCCCCAAAACATAGCCCTGTGCTTTTTTCTGTTTTAAGGCTTCTCTGATACGGATATGATTAGCCGTAACTTCTTTTTCTGCGGTCTGAAACGCAATCTCTATCTGCCTTTGAGCAATGCGCCTCTGATACTTATTTATCGCCTCTAAAACAATATCCACATCATCGCCCGTCATTGCAACAACATCTTTTTGCCTCTCGATATAAACAGATGTATCAATCATTCTCTCTTTCAGAAAAATAAGCGATACCCCCTTGTCAACGAAATCAAAATAGGCTCTACAACCCTCTTCTGCGTTTCTGCTCATACGGCATACTGAATCAAAACAGATTGTGACCTCTTGATTCTTTTTCAAGCAAGAGCCTATGAATTTCATCATTTTATCCCACTGCGGGCGGTTCATTGTAGTACCCGTAAATTCATCGGAATAAAAGGTTAATGGCTCGTCCTCGGGTATCAAAAGTTCCCTACGAGCGAACTCCTTCAGATTGGCTATCTGTCGCAAAGATGATTGTTTTATTGTCGAAACTCTTGTGTAAAAAATATATTCCAACTCAACCCCTCTTTTCATTGCGCTTTTTTAACTTCAAAAAAAGCATCACGAAAAATATGCTACTTCCCAACAAGAAGAAATATAAGAATTTATACAACGGATTTTGATGTATCAATTCTCCCGCAAAACCGCATAAACAACACCATAAAATAGCGGTTATAATTCCTATTATCAGCAATACATATTTTTTCATCGCGCCCTCTTTCCTATGAAGCATATAAGTGAAGCAATAAAGAATATCCCAATTTTCGCTACACCTAAAAAGAACATAATCTTTTCGTATATCGAATTCTGATTAAAAGCTCTACCATACATTGCTGATATATCGGTAAAGCAAATGAAAGCAATTCCTATCAGCAAAAATACCACTCCGATTATAAACCTCTTGTAACTTCCCCAAAATCTTTTCATTTATTCTCTCCTACAATATCAAGCCTATCAAATACAATCCCAATAGATGAACGGGATAAAATAAATAGCAAAACCTCTGAAACCATTTTTTATGATAACCTTGTTTCCCATTATATAAGAATATAAAAACAAGTGAAAGCATACCAAATATCTGCCACCATATAAATACACTACTGAATATCAGCAAGGAAATAGCCTTACCGACATAGCAATACCATTTATCTTTCCGAAAGAAGTAAAAGGAAATGACAAGCATACTTCCAACACCAAGAAATTCCACTTTAAGAACCTTTTCTAAAAGCCCGCAAAACAACATTACAAAGACGGCAAAGAACCACCCAAAAGCACCCTTTTCTTTTGTCTGTATTTTATCTATTATCCATATACCTAATAGCCCGATAACAAATGCAAATAAAACATTCTGCTCGTCAATCCAAAAGACAGTTCCGTGATTCATCAGATTAAATGGTATCTCTGATAACAAAGCAGACCCCACAATCCTAAATAAATACTTATCGAAATCGTGCGTGTGTATGTAGCCCTCAACAATCATAAATGCGAATATCGGGAAAGCGAGCCTACCGATATAACGAAGCCATTCATATTGTGGCAAGAGCGCAATCCCTATATGGTCTATCAGCATCGTTGCCATTGCAATTATATGTAAAGAAAACGAACTAATTTCTTTCTTCATCACTCCAAAGCCCTTTTAAGTTCTTCTTCATCTATGGTAACAAACTGAATAATATCATATAATGGCGCATACATATATTGTCCGTATGCACGGAATCTATATTCTCCAACTTTCTTCAAGAATTCTTTCTTTTCAAGTTTCTTAACATCTTTGTGGGTTATTCCAAATGCTTTCTGATAAATCTGACTACTTACACCAATATGAAAAATTTTAGCAAGTTCTTCATATGATTTCACTTTGGACATTTTATTAAATAAAGTATCTTTAGTGTCACCTTTTACAACATCAATTCCCCACTCTCCACAAAGATATTCTAAATCATCTCTAAATGCTACACTTTGCGTTCCCCCATTTTTCACAACCTCAATTCTTATAAATTCCTCAAAACTAACATTTCTTCTAAAGTATGGCACTTCTCGCTTTACTGTTTCCATTCTCTCATTTCCTTTCTATTTGTCCTCACCGCGAGGATTTATTTATACTTATTTACAGTTTTTATCAATTCTTCCTTTTCAGCATAACTTGTCATTCTCATACTATACAATAAACCAAATAAAGAATTCGCTCTTTCTTCGTTAATGCAAAAACTTTGACTTGCCATAATGAAATTTACCGATTCTCTAATTGAAGAAGTATGAAGTATTTGTGCGCTACTATTGTTGGTTACTTTTTTCAAACTACAATCATCGCCAAATACAATCATAGAATAAATAGGAATATCTTCTCCTACATATTTTTTCAAGGCTTTAATATGTCCTTCATTCTGTTTTATAGGATTATAAAACCTATATTTTTTTGCTCTATTCCAACCGCCCCTATATGTAGCCGTCCATTGCTCATCATCAGAATTTCCAAAAACCCACCCGTTATAATCTTTATTTTCAAACACAAAAATTCCTTTCGGGGTTATCATCAACATATCTATTTCTGTCTTTTCGCCGTTGTCTTTTGCCAACAAGCAATTTCTAACAAACTTTGCACCCCACGGCTCAAATATTCTTAATTCTCGTTCCATTTGCAATTCATTTGCCGTTCCAAAAGAAACAGTATTATATTCGCCCGTTCTTTCTCTCGCATTGCCATTC
Organism: Ruminococcus sp.; assembly: GCA_045617705.1. Lineage (GTDB taxonomy): Bacteria > Bacillota > Clostridia > Oscillospirales > Acutalibacteraceae > Ruminococcoides. The sequence goes on along the minus strand of JAZLJE010000001.1, from coordinate 19,875 downwards.
GTCCAATCTTTCGGATTGTTATAAGGCTTTGTAAAGATACTTGCTATTTTTATTACAACAACTACTCCACCGATTACGAGAACCGAAATAAATAAGTTTTTAGCAACCTCGTAGTCGAACTCACTAAAGCAATAAAGAAGTAACAGAAAAATAATACCACCAACAACACTTCCTCCACCTTTACCACCACGATAATATCTTCTGCTCATAAAATCCCCCTTTTGTACCAATATAAACTATAGTCTAAAATAGCACTTTAATTATACATCATCTTCCATAAATGAGCAACAAAAAATGATACTAAAATTCAAAGGTCTAAAGTGATACATTTTCCTCGCCGTGAGTAGTAGAACCCCGCCCGTGTCAAGGGAATAGAGGAAGATTTTTTGCTTGCAAAAAATACTCTCCCCTTGATGCGGTTCGCAACCCCTATAATCATTCAAAGAGGGAAACACGAAAAGTTTTTAATTCGCGTTTCCCTCTTGATTACCCTTATATCATATTTTTGTATTTACTGATTGAACTATTCGGCTTTTTCTTTTTTGTATCTTTAGGTGGAAACCCAAACTTCAAGGCGGGATAACCCTTTTCATTTTTCTCTACTGTCAATCGTCCTTCATACTCTTTATTTGTTTGGCTCTTCATCTTCACATCTATATAGCCTTGTGTAGCAATCTTCTTCATCTGTGCCTCGGTCATTTCCTTTTTAACTCGGAAAAGAAACTCTCGGTCATTAGAATAAATCCCGAATTTGCATTCTTTGTTGCTACAATAAATGCCTTTAATTACTCTATCGTCTTTCTTCCATTTCCCCGCATACATTGGCTTCTGACACCACAAGCATTTACAGACGGCTTCTCTCGTCTGCGAAAAATCTACATTCTCAACCTTGTGATTTTTTACAATATCGAGCATCTTCAAAATAAAGGCTCTGAAATTATTCATAAAATCATCTTCGGTCATTTTGCCCTCAACGATTGCGGAAATCATCGTTTCCCAATCAGCCGTAATCTTGGGGCTATACAAATCCTCGGGAAGAACCTTAATAACATTCAAGCCGTACTGTGTAGGAATGATATACTTGGTCTTTCCCTTGCCCTCGTTACCTACATAGCCCTTGTCAAACAATGTCTTGATAATGCTCGCTCTCGTTGCTTGTGTACCGATGCCTCTGCCTTTAAGAATCGCTCCGTTTTCAATTACCGCTCCCGCGTTTTCCATAGCCGTAAGAAGTGTAGCCTCTGTATGGAGTTTAGGCGGTGTGGTTTTACGCGCCAACACTTCAACCGAATCAAGAGGAATAATCTGTCCTACTTGAAGAGGCGGGAATATCTGTTCTTCTTCCTTTTCCTTATCCTCATCGTCTACCTCTTCTTTCCCTACAAGAATCTCTTGAATTTTCTTCCAACCCTTATCAACGGGTACTCTTCCGCTTGCATTAAAAATAAGTCCATTATCGAACCCTATTTTTAGAGTAGTTTCTTTGTATTTGTATTTGCCCGACAAGGCAACTAAAATACGGGCTATTACAAGATTGAGAATATTCTTTTCTATTTCTGTTAAAACAGAAAAATCAAAATCATCAATCTTGTTTGTGACAATGATTGCGTGGTGGTCTGTTACCTTGCTATCATCTACTATCTTTGCATCGACATTTAATCCGTTTGTAAGAACCAAATTTGCAACATCGCTATATTCCGCGTGTTTTCCAATGCCTCTAACTCTTGCATCAAGATACGGAACTATATCGTGAGTTATATAACGGCTATCGGTACGGGGGTATGTGGTAACTTTATGCTTTTCATAAAGCGATTGCGCCGTATTAAGCACTTGGTCTGCCGAATAACCAAATAATCTATTGCCGTCACGCTCTAACTCTGTAATATCGTATAATTGTGGTCTATCCGTTGCTCGTCCTTTAGTTTCAAAAGAAACCACTTTCCCGCATTTTCCTTGACGAATATCATTCGCGGTTTTTTCCGCGAATTGTTTGTCAATAAGGCGATGCTCACTATCTACTACATTTGACGGCATCTGATTCATTGTATCTTTATCCCATTTGACAAAGAAACCGCCGTCCATTTTTGCCTTGAACGAATAGAAATCAATAGCCTTAAAGTTCTTGACTTCAAGATACCTTTTAACAACAAAGTATAATGTCGGGCTTTGTACTCGCCCTACATCTACCCTTGCCCCATAAATAATGCTCGCGCATCTGCTCATTGACATACCCATTATCCAATCAGCCTTTTTCTTGCAATACTCGGCTCTGATAATAGGTAAAAATTCTTTGGCATCGCGAAGATGAGCCATTGCATCTAATATTGCCTCTTCTGTCATTGAAGTAGCGCAAAATCTCAACTCGGGCTTTGTGCAACCTACTTTCTCTCTGATGAACCATTGCAATATATGACCCTCTGCTCCAAAATCTCCGCAATTTATTACTAACTCACAATCGTTATCAAGCATAAGTGCTTTTACAATATTAAATTGCTCTTTTGTATTCTCTAATACTTTCGTTTTGAATGTGTCGGGAAATAACGGCAATTCAGATAACGCGGTCTGCTTATTCTGCGGATTCGTTTTATCCCACATTTCGGCTTTACTTATATATCCGTAGGCTTCGGGTTCTTCAAGTCCGACTAAATGACCTACCGCCCAAGTAACACGATAGCCCTTACCCTCAAAATATCCGTTTTCTCTTTTAGTAGCACCTATAACTGTTGCTATATCCTTTGCAACACTCGGCTTTTCCGCAATACATAATTTATAACTCAATAACTTTCCCTTCTCTCAAATTATTTAGATTGATACTTTAATCTTGCTTCTTCTTCTTTCTTTTTCTTTTCTTCGTCCTTTTTATTGGCTTCATCTACCCAATGAACTACGATACCAATAAACCCCCATATACCAAAAAAGATAAATACTTTTGTCGGGGTTATTGGGAAAATCAAATCATATAACCACGGAAAATGAAATTGAAATCTTAACTTAAATAAATCAAAATATGACATAATAAATCCCCCTTATATACTTAAAAATCATTATTTTCCTCACCGCGAGGAAAGAAAAAGCCCCGTAAAATACGGGGCAATGAAATCATTAAGAGTAAACCGCATCAATGCACTTAACGGCAACATTTTTTAACATTTCTTTTTCTATTTCAAGTTCTTTTGCCTCTCTTACAAGTTTCTCCATTTTATTCTGACAATGTATTCTGTGCTTGGTAAGTAGTTTCTGTTTAGCACCCGCAACAATATAATACCCCTTATACTGTTCCGCTACTAATATCCCGTCATCAACCATAGAACGCAACACCTTACCGCCCGTTCTATCAGAACACCCGAACATACTCGCAATTTGTAAAAGTGAGGGTACTCGTTCTGTATATTCTCCCCTTATAATGGCAAGTTCCAACTCTTTCCTTATCTTCTCACTCGGAATACTTTCTTTAATTTCACTCATTTATATCACACCTATTAACCCGTTAAAATTTATTATTCTTTTTTCTCTTCTACCTCTGCTTTGATTAACTGTGCGATTTCACCGCCACTCGCTAATAATGCCCTTAACTGTGATACATCTATTCCAAGACCCGACAATTCAGTTCCTAACCCCTTTAATTCGCCAAGGTTAAGTTCTTCTTTTAATTTATCTACCTTTGTCTGCTGAACCTTAATCTGCGATTCAAGTTCCGCTTTCTTGTCAAGTAATCCGTTGAGTTTTGCAAGTTCCTTATCGTACTTCTCTTTTAATTTTGCGTCCATTCTATTATTCTCCTTTATAATAAATTCTTATTTCTTACTCATTCTTGCCACTTTTCTTTCTCTTCAAGTAGAAGAACAACCAACCAAGCCCTACAACTACTACAAGAGCAAATGTGACCCAATTTTTCTTGAAATTTTCAACAAACCTATTTGTTTTCTCTTCTGAAATAACGGGATTATCTTTTATCTCTACAGAATCAACCCTGTGTTCGGTGTCTTTTATAAGGTCATTTATTGCCTCTTCAAGATTACCTATATCATTCTCATCTGTAGGGGCTTCGGTTTCAACTGTATGCTTCACACCGCTTGATAAATCATAGAACTTACCATTTTCGTTATAATATACCCATTCCCATTTCCAACAGATAATAATTGCATCTATAATGTCTGATGAAATACCTCTGTTTTCAAGTCCTTGTCTAATACCCGTATTTTCAAAGCCATTCTTTATAAAATCGTCTGCACTTGAAAATCCCTCTTGTGTCAAATGAATATAAGGACAGATGCCAAGAACATACTTAACAAAGTGCTGATAGTCTGTCATTGCTTTCCACTCTTCTTCTGAACCCATAGGGTCATAAGAAAGATACTCATTTAAGAATCTTGCGTATAAGAATAATGATGAATCATCTTGCGCCAAAGGCTTTGTGATTTCCTTAAAAGCATTGAAAATCGCCTCTGCGCTTGCGGTAACAGATAATTCAGATTCTTCGTTGTTTGAATCCGCAACATCTTCTTCCTCACCGCGAGTAATATCTTCTACCTCTTCCCCGACTTTCTTTACAACTTCAAAGTCAATCATAAAGGCTTCTTCATCATCAATGGCTATTTCATCGGGAAATCCTTTAAGTTCCCAACCCGTCTGCTCAAACTGTACCTCTAACAGTTTCCAAGTACGATTCTGTGCGAACATTCCCGCACCCGAAATCATTCCGTCCTCATCTAACTTTAAGACAATCTGTGATGATTCGTTTTGGTCGCTTACAAGTATAAGTCCGATATTTCCCGTATATTCATCTGCGCGTGAAAAAAATGAAATCCTACAATATGATTCTGCGTGAACAGTAATTGTTCCGCTCATAAAAATCATCACGCAACAAATTATTGGAACTAATACCCTTTTTATAATCTTCTCCATTTTCTTTATCCTCTCCTTTATGTTATGGTGGTGCTAATCCCTCATCAATAAGCGATTGCTTATATTCAAGACATAATTCATAGTAATCTTTTAATTTGGCAAGTTCTTCTCTTTCTGCATCAGTAATTGTTCCCGCCGTAACCTTTGCTTCAAGTCTGTTAATATCTTTCAGATAATACTTGTAAAGCAAAGTATCAAACTTACCAATATCAAGAAGCACTTTATAAACTGTATGTCCTAAACATTCATAGAAGCCCGAACAACTTTTGTGTTTCTCTGAATTAGTACAAGCAGAGGCTAAATGCCCCGTATGGTAACTTGTGCTATAACAGCCGGGGCTTGAAGCACTCGACCAAGCCGTATGTGAATGTTCTGACATACCACAACTATAATAAGTGTAAGTAGTATAACAACTATCACTATGCGTATGAGCGGTCTTACCACATTTATAATTTCCCGTAAATGAGCCGTTATAAAACTCCATACAAACAGTTGTATGTGTATGAGGTGTTGTTCCACAACTCAAATAACTTCCCTCTGATTCACACGATGTTGAATGAGTGTGAGCCGTTCTGCCACAATTTCTTGTTCCTTGATGCCCTAAACAAGTGTAGTAAATAGTATCACAAGAACATACAATATCAAAATCTGTATCAGCCGTGTGCCATTGTTTAGAAGTCATATGCACACAATCTAACGGGTCTGCGTGACACTTTCCGTCTGCTTCAACGGGATAATATTCGTGTCCGTCTGCTCCCGTAAACTGACCGCAATACGAAAGCGGTAATGATTCTGTGGTATAAGAAAACATTGCGTTCCATATCTGCTTAAACAAATCTTTCTGCTGATATTTCCAAGGACTTAAGTCATATTCCGAAACAATGATTGAATGATATATCGGCTGAATATATTTCAATATATCTGCATCATTCCATAACAAATGACTAATGCTCCAAGTAGAGGCAATGTAAGTAACTCTTCCTTGATAAATTTCATCAAGCGAATCTTCGGGGTAGCGATAATAAAATTTCGCGGCATCGTGGTCATACGATGCAAACCACGCGCCCTCGCTTGAATGTGATTTCAATTTCTTTCTTATCTCTGCTTTTAAGTCATTAACCCATTCCGTCCTATAGGAACTAATCTGACCTTGCAAGAATACTGTTTCATCTTGCTCTGAATAATCATCGGCATTTGAATAGAAAGGTGAAAAAATTGCACCTACAACCGCGCTCGCGCCCGATGCTATGTTGTTGAAATTGCCTATCAACAAGAATAAGAGCAATATAGGAATAATCGCCTTTGTACCAAGTTTTGTAATTCCGTTTATTATAGCAGAAACGGCACTACCGCCCGCTTTTGCTATATTATTTGCGATTTTATTACCTATACTTCTAAAGCCCTTACCAAAGGCTTTTCGCCAACCTTGTGTCTTACGAATAGTATTAAACTTCTTAATAGACCTAAATCCACCCGTAACACCACGGAAACCAACCTTACCAACTCGTCCAACACCTTTCGATGTAGCCTTTAATGTCTTTCCAACAAATCTCGTTCCGTGATATGTATAATGTACGGAAGATACGGCAAGTCCGAGGGCTTGTGCGCCCGCATCTTCTGAACCAAGTAAAGCCCCGCCCAACATAGCGGAAGGTCTATCTAATAACTTAAATCCTCTTCCAACGGGTTTTAATGGCTTAAACATTATTCGTGAGATACTTGTTACCTTTCTACCGCCTTTCTGCATTATTTTTGAAAGGCTCTTCATATCTCTAAATGCTAATTTGAAACCACCCTTGAAATAAGGCTTTACTTGTGAAAAAGCAATCTTTGAAGCATTTATCATAGTGCGAGGATTAAACTTTAGAATACCTACTCTTATCAATCCTATCGTACTATCAATAGAACGAATTGCTCTAAAGCCCGCTCTTCCCAACTTATAAACGGCTTGTCCTCGGTACTTAATGGCTTTGAATGTTTTTACTGTTGCTATTGCGGGTTTGAAATTCTTACTAACCCAAACAACACCTTTCCCCGTTGCTTTAAGACCTTTAACAAGAGCCTGACCGCTTTGCACAAAGCCTCTCTTAACCATTGCTTTTGCAAGTGGCAAATGACCCGCCTTAATCAATCCAATCGTACTATCAATAGAACGAATTGTCTTAAATCCCGTCTTACCGATTTTGATAGCAACATTCCCCGTTGCCTTACTAAATTTATATGATTTTATTGCACTCGATTTCACGAACTTTGCCGACTTGACAACTTTCGCTCCAACATTGCTGATTGTAAATTTCTGTACTCCCGCCTTAAAGCCTTTTTTAATACTTACACCAATAGGCTTTACACCTTTAGCGATAAATTTTCCCGTATTCTTCGCATACTTTGTAGCAATGAATTTAACAGTTGCGTAATTAAGCGGAATGTGACCCGCCTTAATCATTCCTATTGTACTGTCAATGGCTCTTACGGCTTTTGCACCACCCTTGGCAAGTTGGAATGAAGATTTAGAAACATTTACAGTTGCCTTACCAACTCCGATTGAAAACTTACCAACTTTACTATTAACAAAGCCGTTCTTAATACTGATACCAATAGGCTTTACACCATTGACAATAAACTTACCCGTATTCTTCGCATACTTTGTAGCGATGAATTTAACAGTTGCACCATTAAGCGGAATGTGACCCGCTTTAATCATTCCTATTGTACTGTCAACGGACTTTACGGCTTTTGCACCGCCCTTTGCAAGATGAAATGATGTTTTTGCAACTGGAATAACCGCTTTATTTACGGCTACCGCTCCCGCTTTGTAAGCAACCTTACCAACCTTGGTAACAGAATTTGCCGTTGCATTATATACTGTTCCGTAAGTGTTATATGCTACCTTAACACCTCTTACACCGACAACAGTTGCTTGCATTGTTCCCGTAATCGTTTGATTAGACAAACTATCATCGCGCCCCATAGCACTAATTGATTTATTGATTACAGTATTTGCAAATTCATTACCACGAACACTTACTTTCTGCATTTGGCTCATAGGGTTCTTAATATTCACCTTAAAGCCACCCGTAGAAATTCCCGCCGATTTCGTAGGCTTCGTTATGAAATTACCGCTATTATTTGCTACCTTTGTAACCTTGGCACTTGAATTAGAATTCTTCATAACCTTTTGTGCTATAGAAGAATCAATATATTGAACCTTGCCTACTTTTGGCACAAGCCCCGCCTTACGCGGTGCGTTATTTTGATTAACAAAGGGTTGATTCGTTTTGCTTGCCGATGAATTAGATTTCGGCTGAATTTTTACATTTTGTGAAGCGGGCTGATTTGGTGTCTTTACATATATAGGCTTGCTACCGCCCCCGCTATTAGAAGATGCTGAATTCCCGTTTGGTTTATTGGCATTTGAAACATTGGCTTTCGGTTTTGCTTCTACCTTGGCATTTTTGCTTTGATAATTAGCCTTGGTAGTATTCACTTTAGCCGTTGTTTCCGTGCTTGTTCTAAATGAATTCTGTGCGCCCCTCTGTGGGCTTGTATTAGGCTTATTACCGCCCTTATTAACATTAGGGGTAGATTTATATGTGATAGGCTTTGAAACCTCTCTATGACCGCTTGTATGGCTTGAAACATTGGCTTTCGTCTTTACCTCAACCTTGGCACTCTTGCTCTGATAATTAGCCTTGGTAGTATTCACTTTAGCCGTTGTTTCCGTGCTTGTTCTAAATGAATTCTGTGTACCCCTCTGTGGGCTTGTATTAGGCTTATTACCGCCCTTACCAACATTAGGGGTGGATTTATATGTAATCGGCTTACTACCCGTTGTAGTAGGCTTCTGTGTGTTCTGTGTTGATGTTCTGTATGTATTACTATCTTTAGGTAATGGTGTAGAACTTGATTTCTTCACTTCTACACTTCTTGAACGATTCTCGTCTTTGCTTGCACTTGTTACTGTTGCCTTAACATTATGGCTATGTGCAAGTTCTTCTTCTAATTGTTTCCTTGCCTTTACTCTGTCCTCACCGTGAGTAACTTTAGCACTTGCGCTTGTGACCTTTGCGCTTGTGCTTGTTACTTTCGCTTTGGAAGAGCCGTTTTGAGTAAAATTAGAGGGCGATGTAGTAACTTTGACATATTTATTTTTCTTCGCCACTAAATCACCCTCTTTCTTTTAACCCGCTAATGCTTCTAATTCATATTGTTTTGCTCTTAAATCATCAATATAAGCCTTAACATCGGTAATCTTCGATTCTTCAAAGTTAGTGCTTATCAGTTTATACAAATAACTGTCTTTCGGGAATTCATTCTCAAACGGAACAATAACAGATTCCGCAAATATCAATCCCGTTCCTCTATCCGCTTGTGTCACATAAGAGCATTGTGCATCGGACATATGAAGAAGTTCTTTAAGGATAATAACATTATCTCCGTTTTGGTTAAGCATCAGAATAAAATCTGAATTCTGTATCATAGAACGAGCAACTGTCGATTTAAGCAAGTCGGTAACATCTTGGGTAATACAAGTAATTGCTCCACCAAACTTTCTGCATCGTTTATAAAACTGTTGCAAATATGCCTCTGAATACTTTTCCTTACACAAGGTATGCGCCTCATCGACATATATTTCCGTTCTGATTCCTTTAGCAAAATTCTTAATCATCTTATCCCAAAGGAAATCCATTGTTACGAGCAGACCCATTTTTCTTAATTCGCCCTTTAAGTCACGAACAGAGAATGTAATGAAACGATTGCTCAAATTCACATTTGTTTCGTGTGCAAATAAGTCGGCTGAACCCGTAATGTAGTATTTAATATTTTTCGCAAGCGCAAGAGCATCTTCATCGTTCTTGCCTAACTCATATATTACTTTAAGTAAATCTTGTAATGTAGGACAAGGAATTGAAAAATCACTCTCGAATAACGGCTTATATACTTCTCTTAATGCCTCATCAATAATACCTTTCTGAATATTGGTAAGACCGCCCGTAGTAAATTCTCCGTTATCCTCTTCCACCATATTGTTAATGATAGACATTATGTAGTTTGATTTCTTTCTTAATGCCTTGTCTTTCTTGACCCTCATTTCAAGTAAATCGGGGTCATCATCATCTTCAAGTCCATAATCTTCTGTAATATCAAGCGGGTTAATATGAACATTACCGCTTTCAGTAAGGTTGATTACTTCGCCACTAAAGGCTATAGCAAGCGATGTATATTCGTTCTCGGGGTCAATAATAAATAAATTAGTCTTATCATCACCCAACAGAGTACACATCATTTCTTGCTTACAAGCGAATGACTTACCCGAACCCGAAGAGCCTAAAACCCAACCGCTCGGGGTTTTGAGTTTCTTTCTATCACAAAGAATCATATTCTTTGAATTCTGATTCAGACCGTAATACTTACCGCCCATTTGGAACAACTCTTGTGATGAAAAAGGCATAAATACTGATGTAGCATTTGTTGTTAAAACTCTCTCTACATAAACTTTGCCCTCTGCGGGAACACCCATAGGCAAGCACAATTTCATTGCATCTCTCTGCTGATTGTCAAACATACCAATTTGACAGTTTTTAGCACGAACCTTATTCTGTAATTCTTGTGTGTACTTGTCTAATTCTTCCTCGGTATCAGCACTTATCATCGCAACAATCGTTACAAAGAAGAGTTTTTCATCATTCCTTGTAATATCTTCCAATAAATCAAGACCCTCTTCATACGAATGTTTCAAATCGTGGTTAATAGAACTCGGGTCATATCCCGCTCTGATTGCTTTTTTCTCTGCCTCTTGTTTATTGGCTTCCATACCCGTAATACGATGCTTTACCATTTTTACGGCTTTATCTTTAGCCATTGGCTGAACAAGAAGTGCCGAAATGATAGGAAAGTCAAATGAAGAAATATCATTCAAAATACTATCATCAAGTGAATTCGGAAGATTTGTTAAATATACGCATCTGCAATATGTATCATCAATCGCAAAATGGTTTTTAGGTTTCCACCAAAAAGAACTCGGGCATATATAATCCTTGGAAGATAAACCCTGTTCCTTTAAGTGTTCAAAGTCAACCCTAAAATCTCCCTCTCTACCCTTACGGAATTTATCGTGTAACAAAGCCAATCTCTCTTCTGTTGAAAGAACTCTACCCTTTGCACCGACTTTACGAAGATTCGTAAGGACTTCTGTATCGTATGCGTGGAACTTCAATAAAGCCTCGTAAGGGCTATCGCACTCAATAGTCAATGTTATATATTTTGACTTCTGAATATCGTTATGACCCGCATATAACTGTCTTTTTAATATCTTATTCCACTCGACACGATGAATGTCTAAATCATCACCACGAAGTTTCATAAAGATTTTTCTTTCTTGTTCATTAACAGAAACAAGTCTATTATCAATGTAAATTCCGAATCTTAATTCTTCCGAAAAGAAATTAAGAAATTCTTTCCATTTACTGATTATAGCAATCTGTTCATCTTCTTTCGCGTTTTTGTAGTTAATATCTGTAATTTCGTAACACTTACTAAATACACCTTTTTCTACCTCGAACATTCCCTCGGCATAATCAGCAATATAAGGAATTTCATCTTGCGCCGTTTTAGGAATAAATGATTTTGCGGTTCTTCGCTTCTTCATCTGCTCATTGGTCTTTTTAACTACTTTTTTTCCTTTAAGTCTTTCTTGCCTTGCTCTTTCGCGAACCTCTTTATTGTACTTTACAATAGCCTTGGCTTCTTTCTTGGTTGGCACATAATGAGGGTCTGCTTTCTGCTTTTCCTCAACGGCTAAAGCAATTTTTTCAGAAGCGGTTGCCTTTCTCTCTTTCTTCTTTTCTTCTTTCTTATCCTTTTTCTTATTTTGGTCTGATTTTCTTGGTGGTTTACTCGCCGTGAGTAACTCTTCGTCCTTAATATCTTTTCTCAATTCTCCGTTTTCCTCTGCTTGAAGCATCAGCAAAGCCCTTTCAAGAGTCGCCTCTTCCTTGTACTTCCGCATCTTCTTCTCGTCATAGTCAAGTTTTTCAAGTTTCTTATCTTCGTTAATAAGTTCTCTCCAATAACACGATTGCTTAAAGTTCGTCTTTTGAGGATAAAGAACTTCTCTTCGTAACCAAACCACAAAAGCCTTTTCTGCGGTCAAACCATTCTTTTTATAAAATCCGATTGCCATTAAAGGTGCGCCTACAATCAGTACAGCCCAAGCAATCAAATCTTCGGGAATAAACATTCTACCAAATATATATAGCGGAACGCACACAACAAAAGTAACTGTAATAGCAACTAACTGTCTTGCGGTCATTCCGAGAAATAATTTCTCTTGATAATCCCTTATGTCTTTAGGGATTTTTGCACTTAAGTTTCCCATAAAGCCTCTCCTTTATGCTTACATCGCATCTAATACACTCTTCGCCCAACCACTTGATTTAGTGATTGCGATAACTAAAGTAATAGAGCCAAGAAGCATTGCATTTATTAAATCAGTTGTTGAGGCAGACGGATTAGCAATAACTGTATTTACCGCCTCACCAACGAGTATTCCATATAACTTTATGCTCGCTATCATAAATACACCTTGTAAAGAAACCGCTCCAAAATTCATAAAGAATTTCTTCGCTACTCTTCCGAACTGTGCATCTTCTGTCGGGATAAATGCACAAGGCAAAGGTGCAATACAAGTAAGCATAACCACTTCAAATTTTCTTGCGTATGCCATTACATTAACAAGCAAGCCAACCGCATTTATTACGAGCATCATCATACCCGTAGAAATAAACAATCCCAATACTTTCCAAAAGTTGTATCCGTTAATAACAGTTTCAAGTGAAGTCCATACATCAGAACCTACTGTACTACCCGTTGTTCCTATGTGGCTCACCCACGAATTACCCGTAGCATAAATTGCTGACATAAGGTAAGAAGCCATATTCATTGCATAGATAGCGATGCAATATTTGAAAAAGCACTTAAAAAGATACTCCCATTTTACAACTTCTAAATTGATAGTGATTTTTATAAACTCTATCAAAAAAAATATAATCAATATACTTGTTGCAATAGGTTTCACTACACTTTGAACACTTATTGCAAAATCATACCAAGCATTACCCGATACCCACCAATCTTCGGTGAGAATCGTGACAGACGCGTTTATTTTTGTATCGAAACCTAAAAGCCACGCTTTTATCATTTCTTTAATCATATCCGCGAAATTATTCATTTATCCGCACCTACTCTCTTCCTTAACCCATACATTTAATACTCGCCCGCCTCGGTAACGGACGAGTATTTTTTGTATATGGTTATTAGGTAAAATGATATAGCAACAAAAACTATTATACGAGGAAAATGGAAGAACCCGCACCTACGGCAAGTACAATAGCACCCGCAATGATAGTTCTCATACCTTTTACCTTACCTTCTGGGTCATCATTTTTGAAGCCAAGTCCAAATTCAATCGCACCAATGAGAATAACTACACCACCCATTCTCTGAATCCAAGGTGTTACGAAACCAATAACTGCGTTCCACTTATCAAGAGCGGGGTCGGCAGGCGCACCACCACCCGCAAGAGCGGTATTACCACACATCATTGCTCCCATAAGCATAGCAATCTGCCAAGCCTCATTCTTTACCTTTGCTACTACTTTCTTAATTACATTCTTCATCTTTTTTCTTTCTCCTTTTCGTTAAATTTTTGTGAAGATAAATAATTATTTACTCAACTTGCCGTAAGCAAGTATCGTACATCAGTTATCCGATTCATCATCTGACATAACATTGATTGTTCCTACATCAAGTTCTGAACCGCTCTCCCCTTGCAAAGCACTTGTAAAGTCACTTCCGATGCCGTTAATAAGAGAAAGGCTTTCTGCCAATAAAGAATCTAATTCTCCATTGAAAACACTATCGTCCTCAAACTCATCGTCCGTATTGCTACTCTGCGCTTTGTTTTGGCTTTGTGTTTCATTTGCTTGTATCATACTATCAAGCAAATTGCTCACTTCATCTTGTGTAATGTCTGACACATCATCACTTGATACTACTATATTGTCAATAGGTGTTTGTACTATCTCGGCTATACTTTGTGCTACTGACTTATCATCGGTTGCAAGAGCAATCGGGCTTCTCTTAATAAACGATTTTATTTCGTCCATTTCTGCCTTGCGTTCTTCCTCTTTGCTTGCGAGAATTCCGTCAACAATAGATGTAAATTCATCAAACACAACATCATCGTCAAGAAGTGCATTTGCGGAAACTAAAGTGTAATTCTGCATATTAAGAGAGATTTCCTCAACTGTTTTCTCGCCCTCAAAATCAAGTACAATAGGTGGTCTTGATATAGGCTTGATAGTAGTTTCGTTTTCTTTAACTTCTGCCTCTGCTTCAAGTGCATTTTTAATCACTTCATTTTCCTCACCGCGAGTAACTTCTTTATCGTCCTCGGGTGGATTATAGTCATATAAGAACTTCTTGTTACCATTTAATGTGTACTTATAGTTCCTATGACCTTTATAAAAGAACTTTGTTGAATAAAACGCGTGTGTTCCCGCAAGGAATAAAATACATTTATTACGGGGCATTGTCTGTAGTTCATCGGGTGTCATTAGTTCTCTTCCCAACTTATCATCATTGGTGGTGTACGAAGATTGTCTACCCTTTGTCCTTGAATGACTTCGTTTATCAAAAGTTCCCTTACCGAGCAAATCTGATAGATACTTTAGAGTATCATAATGTTTGATACCGCCGAGGAATAATACTCCCGAGCAGTTATCAAGTATCAATCCCCAACTCTTCTCATACATTTCTTTGATTTGGTCGAGTGACTGAATAATAATATTTACACTTATACCAAAGGAACGGGCATAAGACAAAATATTCAAGAATGACTTAATTTCACCCGTATTATAAAATTCGTCAAGAATGAATTTAACGGGTATTGGTAACTTCTGTGTATCTCTGTGTGTTACTGTGGCACAATACTCTAATCGTTGGAATAACAAACTGTAAAGAATTGTAACAATAAAGTTATATCTCTTTTCAGTAGGTGGAAGAACAACAAATAATGCTATCTTCCTCTCTCCCATTTCATCAAGTTTCATTTGGTCTTTCGACATTATTCGCTTGATTTGGAATTCGCTGAATGGTGCTAACTTACCGATTACAGTAGCACAAGCAGATTGAGCGGTCTTGCCTTTAACATTGTTTCTAAAATCGTCCCAATATTTAATGGCGGGATTCGCATATCCCTTAACACCAAATCTCTCATAAATCTGAACACCCGCGGGCTTTTCAAATCCCTCATAATTGGTCTTTCTCGCTTCTTTATATGTAAGAATTTCTGTAATTGCATCATCAGAAGCCTCTGAAATCTCATTTGTAAGCCTACCCGCGTTTGTGACTTCAAGAGTAAGCCGAGCAATCTCGGCTTGAACATTATCAATAAGAACACCGCTATCTGTTCCGATTGGAATACCTAACTTATTTCTGTACTCCGTAGCCGTCATAATATATTGAGGAACACTTAAAACCGCTCTCGCACTTTCATCATCTAATAATGAAAGATATGCTCTGTAGAATCTCAATACCGCTTCTACTACATCACAAACTCCGTCTGCATCACCAAACTTTATAAAGAACTTATCAAGTTTGGTAGGGTCGTGTTCCCTATCATCGTGTTCTTTTGCTTCAAACCACGAATACAGTTCTGCAACTGTACCGATATGTTGTTCTTCTTTTGGAAATCCCATATAGATTGCAAACGATAAAGCCGTTAAAACAATTTCTGTCATTTGCTCCCAAAATGGGTCTTGGTTATTCTTGCTCTTTTCCTCTTCCTTACATTTCATAAGGTTTTGAACTACCCAAGGAATCTGCTTATCGTATTTATCATCTGATATATACATAAAAGGATTGAAACAAAATGATTTTTCTTGCTCCTTTAAGTCAAGTACAACAATGTCATATCCTTGGCTTTCAAGATAACAACCAACATTTGCAACAATTTCTCCCTTTGGGTCGGTTACAACGATTGACGGCGAATATTTACTACTGTTACATTGCAAAATATTCGGTACAACGAATGTAGATGTTTTCCAAGAACCCGAACCACCTATGATGAGGGTATTATTATTTGCCATTTGAGGCGAATACATTGAAGCCCTCTCCGTCTGCGTGTAAATAATTTCACTCGCTTCGGAATTTTTGATTTTGGCATCAGCAATCTTTTTCTTTCTTGCCGTGCCGTGATTTTTCTTTTTAATGTTTTTAATATCTTGTTTGAGTACATATTTTGCTCTGTACTTCGTCAAGTCACTTGCCGTAGCCCAACGAGCCGAGCCGTACTCTTTTCCGTTTATAAACTTCTTTCGGCTTGTATAATACCAACCAAACCCTATCAGCAAGACAAATCCCGCAAGAGCCATTGTCTTTGGCATCGAAGGACTATGAAAATCAAAATCTGTCGAGTTGTTCATTAGCCTATCTTGAAATGCTTCAAAGAATACGGGTAATGCTCTTCTTTTTGCCTCTCCCGTAACTGTAGTAGCATCAATAGGCAAGCCCTTTTCTACAGAAACTATTTCAAGTTCTTCTTGATATTTTTCTGATGCTATATCAAGACAAGGTGCGCTTTGCAATGCCATATAGATAACAACCAAAACAAGTAGTATCGGTACAAGATAATCAACAATGTCTTTTTTCTTCGGTTGCATTATCTCTCACCCCTATATTTGCTGAACACTTTCTATTGCTTCTGTTGCTTTAGTTGTTACATTCTTAATGCTTTCGGTTGCTTTTTCCCAACCCGCCTTTGACATATCTGTTTTTTCCGTTGCTCGTACTTTGTCCTCACCGCGAGTAACTTCTACCGATTCAGTTCTTTCTTCTGATTCAAATACTTCTCTGTTATTAGCAAGAGTAATATCATCACCAATGCGAGAACTTTCTGAAAGAAGTCTATCGCTTTCTAATGAATTGTACTTGTCAACGGCTGAAAGCATATCCTTTTCAATCTGTGTAATGCTTTCTTTTCCCGTCTGCTCATCAATCTGTCCTAAAGCAACTTGATTTTCAAGCCTTACTCTCTGTGAGGCGAGAGCCTTTAATGATTCTAACTGTTTAATCTGCTCCGCTGAAATCTTTGCACTCTCAAAAGCAAATCTCTCATTATCGGGAAGTTTATCCCCCACAATAGCCTCGCCCGTTTTGGCTGACACAACTTCATTCTGTGCATTAAGAGCCATATTGTGGTCTGCTAACTGACTTTTAAGGCTATTGATAATTCCGTCAAGGTCATTCTTATATGCCTCGGGTGAAGCCCATACCTTAACTTCATCGCTTCTATTTGTATATTCCGCTCTATCAAGCATCTTCGACTTGGCAAGTACATCTTGCATCTGCTTCTGATACTTCTCCATATCTTCTTTTTGAGAGAAGATAAGAACGGGTGCATTTTCCTTAACTAAATGTTTTGATAAATCCTCTTTGGCTTTACTCCAAAACTTCTCTCCCGCTTCACTTGTTTGCTCGCCTTTAGTAGTGGCACTTCTCACAAAAGAACTAACTTGCGTTTCTGCTCCGTTTTCCTTTGCTTTAAGCGAGAACTCCGTTTCCCTATAAGGAACACCCGCATTATTAGTTGTTTCCCTTGTGGTAGCCTCTGCAAACTTTGACGGGTCAAGCCTATTTACAATATAACAAGGTGCGTTAATCTCTTTTCTGTCACAAGCAAGTCCAAAAGCAACCGCCGAAGTTGCAACCGCTTCTTCTCTGCTCATTTTATGTATAGCCGATGTATTAGAACCGATGTTGTACTTATCGAACTCGTCTTTTTTCAGTTCCGCAACTTCTCTCTTCGCCTTATCTCTGTTAGCCTTTTCTTCTTGTGAAAGATTAGCCTCGCCTTTCTGCTCATAGAGTAAAAGTTCTGCTTCTTTATCAGATAAATTATTTTCCCAATTCATCTGTTCAATGGCTTGCGAAATCTTTGGTGCATCTTGTTGTCTGAATACAAGAAGTTTCTTTCCGCGCTCTGCATTAAGTTCATTTAACTTATCATCAAAGCCTTTCATCTTGGATTCGTATTCAGCCTTACTTATCACTTTACTCTGCGCTTCTTCTCTCTGTGCTACAAGAAAATCTCTTGCTCCCTTGTAGTCCTCGGGTGATATTACGCGAGCCTTTGCTTTTTCCAATCCCGCCTTGGCATCAGCCATTTGCTTTTCATATATATCTCTTGATTCAATTATTCCGCTCTTATAATCTCTTTCAGTTGCCTTAATTGCTTTCTCCCAATCAGCAACATCATCAAGTCTGCTCTGATAATCTTTATCAAGTTTTGCCAAATCCGCATCAATCTTTTCAACCGCTTCAACGGATTCCTTATAAACCTTTTCAAACTCGGCTTTTCTTTCGGTAATATCCTTAACAGTAGCAACAATCTTTGAATCCTCAACAGTAGCAAAAGCGAAACCCATTGCTTTACCATACTGTGTAAGGCGGTCTATTTCTTTCTGCGACATTGAGGTTGCCGATGTAATCAGAACATCGCCGTTTTCGGTAGCCTCTTTCTGCATCGCTTGTAACTTCATCAAGCCCCTATGGTCGCTAACCATTCGCTTCATATCATCAGAAGCCTGACCCGTTCTCTTCATATATTTTATTTGTTCTTCTTTGTATTCTTTATCTACTTTCTTGGCACTTCTTTCAAGATGCCTCTGCCCCGACTCCTCAATCCATTTGAGGAACTTTGCCATTAACTCAATGGCTTTAACACTCGCATTTAGGGTAGTATTGCCAACATCACTACTAAAATCCGACATAACCCTCTCTCCTTTATCTCTGTATCTATCACCACACAAGGTATCTTTATATCCCCGCGATTACTCACCGCGAGGATATAAACCACCGCCTCGTAGTACCAAAGTTGTCTGATAATATACCATTTTACCCGTTTAGAGAAAGAAAACTACAGTACATAACTTCAGTACAGTACCATAATACAAAATAATAACCTACTTGTCAATATATTATGTAAAAAACAAGTAGGTTTTTTACGATATTTTATAATAAGGAAATATCACAATCAAAGCATCTGCGAACACACCATTTTACTTCATATATAACGGCACATTCTTCTTTATAAATTCCTTTGCAATATCCATTACTTTATTTTTTCTCTGCTCAAATTTTGGCAACTGTGAATCTACAGAATCAATCCTTGAAGCAATCAGACATAACATCAAAGAAAAATCCGTACTTGCTTCTTCATTAAATTTGTCTAATATTATAGGTCTGCCTACGGGAATAAAATTACTCTCCTTTTCATATCCAACACTCACCGCGAAGAATCTCTTATCAGCATTTGGTTGTTGCTTTAGTTCTAATGGTAAAGCATCTTCCCGTAACGGGAAGATTGCAAACTCTACATCAGCACCAAAAGGAAATACCCGCACAAAATCTTTCTCACTTATCCCGCTTGCATTAAGCCAATCATCATAATATTTTTCAATATCCGTCATTTACTTCTCTCTCCCTTATTCAATAACAGAACTCGTAGCCTCTTTCTTTTGTCTGTCCGATTTGAATTCTTGCTTCATTTCATTGTAAGCCTTAATTTCCTCTTCATAACGATTATCCATTCTCTTTCCTATCATAGAAAGATTAAAGATTGTATCGTCATAATCGCTAATCTGACGGCTGACTTTTTCGAGTGCTTTCATCATAACTTCGTAACGATGAGTGTAATCATTTACCTTTTCCGTAAACTGTTTCTGTTGTTCCTCGGTAAATAATTTATGCTCTTTCAATGTACTTTCTAAAGTCTTTAGAATAGCAACATCATTCTGATATTCTGTAAGCATATAGTCGGGGTACATCGTAGGATTACTTGATTTTGTTTCAATGGATTTTTTCAGAACATTATACCTTTGAATTCTATCAATTTCCTTATTGGCTAACTGT